>JAEUQQ010000005.1 GCA_016789685.1 Acidobacteriota bacterium
CACGAGCGCCATGTACGAGTAGGCCGACACCGCGATCGGCCCCAGCAGGTGTGGCGCCAGCTTCATCGTCAGGTAGATCGACGTCGGGCCGTCTGCGCCACCGATGATGCCAATCGATGCAGCCTCCTGCGGCGTGAAACCCATCGCCCACGCGCCGAGGAACGCACCGAACACGCCGAACTGCGCGGCGCCGCCGAGCAGCAGCGTCTTCGGATTCGCGAGCAGCGGGCCGAAGTCTGTCAGGGCCCCGAGGCCGAGGAAGATCAGCGGCGGAAAGATCTCGAGCCGCAGGCCGTACGACAGGTAGTAGAACAGGCCCCCGATCTCTTCGCCGTGCGGCGCCGTCGTCAAGCCGTTGAGCGGCAGGTTGACGATGAGCGCCCCGAAGCCGATCGGCACCAGGAGGAGCGGTTCGAACTGCTTGGCGATGGCCAGCCACAGGAGCACGGCGGCGACCCCGAGCATGACCACCTCGCGCCACGTGATGTGGGCGAGCCCCGTGGATTGCAGGAACTCGATCAGGTCAGTCACGGGCCGTGAACCTGACGAGAGGATCGCCGACCTGCACGCTGGCCCCGACCTCGACGGCCACCTCGGTGATCGTCATGGCGCGCGGCGCGTAGATGTAGGTGTCCATCTTCATGGCGTCGAGCATCACCACAGGCGCCTGCGCTTCGAGGCTCGCGCCGGGCTGCACGAACACCTTCTGCACGGTGCCGGCGATCGGCGCGAGGATGGCGTCAGGCTGTCCGACCGGCATCCGCGGCGCTGCGGGCGGCGGTGCGGGGGCGGCCGAGGCGGCCGCCGAGGGGGTCACGGCCGAGGCGCGCGGCGGCGGCGCCGGCAGGGGCGAGACGAACCCCGCCCCCGAGACGGTGGCCTCGTCATCTTCGAGCACTTGCACGGTGACATCGTACGACTTGCCTTCGACAGTGATGCGGAGCTTCTTCATCGGCGTGGACCTACGCGGTGGGAAATCATGATGTCGAGCCGGCCGGCGCGCGACCAGCGATCACTCTCGGGTGCCCGGTGCATGCGCACGCGATGCACCAGGACAGGGCGCCCGAGCGCCTCGGCGGCTGCCGCCGTGAGGACGGCCACGAGCACCGGGTCGGCCATCTCTGCCCCCTCGTCGGCCTCGGCGGCCACTGCCCGCCCGCCAAGCTTCAGCATGACGACGCAGACGCCGCAGAGAAACAGCATCCCGGTCATCACGATGGCAAAGGCGAGCAGCGCGGTGACGACTACAGCAGGCATGTCAGCACCTCACAGCGGCATGTTGCCGTGCTTCTTCTGCGGGCGAACCTCGCGCTTGCCGCGCAGGATGCCCAGGCGTTCGATGATCAGCCGGCGCGTCCACGACGGACGGATCACGTCGTCGATGTGGAAGCCCTCGGCGGCACGGAACGGGTTGGCGTGCGTCGTGCGGTACTCGTCGATCTTTTCCTTGAGCATCGCGGCCGGATTCTTCGCGGCCGCGAGTTCCTTCTTGTAGAGCACGCGCGCCGCCCCCTCGGGCCCCATCACGGCGATCTCGGCGGTTGGCCATGCGAGTACGGAGTCGGCGCCGAGATCGCGCGAGCACATGGCGAGGTAGGCGCCGCCGTAGGCCTTGCGCATGATGACCGTGACCTTGGGCACCGTCGCCGCCGAGTACGAGAACAGCATGTCGGCGCCGTGCCGGATGATGCCGCCGAGTTCCTGCGCGACGCCCGGCAGGAAACCCGGCACGTCGACGAGCGTCACGATCGGGATGTTGTAGACATTGCAGGTGCGGATGAATCGAGACGCCTTCGTTGAGGCGTTGATGTCGAGCGACCCGGCCAGCACCTGCGGTTGGTTGGCGACGATCCCGACGACGATGCCGGCCATGCGGGCGAAGCCGATCACGAGGTTCGAGGCGAACTCGCGCTGGATCTCGAGGAACGAGGCGGCGTCGGCCAGCCGCACGATTACCTCGCGCACGTCGTAGGCCTTGCGCGGATCGTCGGGCACGACGTCATCGATCGCCGGGTCGTCGATGATCGGCTCGTCGAAGTGCACGTCGGGCGGCGCCTCGAGGTTGTTCGACGGCAGGTACGACAGCAACGCCTGCGCCAGCGCGATGGCCTCGGCGTCCGTCTTCGCCACGAAGTGGATGTTGCCCGAAATGGCCCCATGCACCGCGGCACCGCCGAGGTTCTGCTCGGAAATCTCCTCGCCGGTGGCAGCCTTGATCACCTCGGGGCCGGCAATGAACATCGTCGCCGTGCCGTCGACCATGATGATGAAGTCGGTGAGCGCCGGCGAGTACGCCGCGCCGCCGGCACAGGGCCCGGCGATGATCGACACCTGCGGCACGACGCCCGAGAGCAGCGTGTTGTGGAAGAAGATGCTGCCATACCCCGCCAGCGACTCGACACCTTCCTGGATGCGTGCGCCGCCGCCGTCGTTGATCCCCACCACCGGCACGCCGCACTTCAGCGCGGTCTTGAGGCACTCGACGATCTTGGCGGCATGCAGGGCGCCAACGGCGCCGCCGCCGACCGTGAAGTCCTGCGAGTAGGCGAGCACCGTCCGGCCGCCGACGATGCCCTTGCCGGTGACGACGCCGTCGCCCGGCAATTCGCGCGACTCGAGGTCGCGCGCACGGTGCTTGACCCACAGGCCGAACTCCGTGAACGAGTTGGGATCGAACAACGCCGCCAGGCGCTCGCGCGCGGTGAGTTTGCCGAGTGCATGCTGGCGGGCGATCTTCGCCCGGCCGCCGCCAGCCATCAGGGCCGCACGTCGGGCATCAAGGTCGGAAAAACGATGGGAAGCCAAGCAACCTCCGAACGGCGCGCGGGGGGCGCGCCAGTGTTCGCGGCTCCAACAGCGGGCCGCGCGCCCAGGCCCTGGCGGGTGGGGCGCCGGTCGCGGCCGGTCGGGCGAAGTACCTGGCGTCTGGCGGCAGGAAACTGTCGGAAGCGGAGCAGGCACCGCGCACGAGGAGCCGCGGGCGGTCTTCATGGTAGCGCGATCCTGGCCTGAACCGTGTGTAGTTTTCGAGACACCCCGCCCGCAGGTCGCGAGGGCACGGCGTGGCGTCGCGACCGCGAGCCCTCGCCGCCGACGTCCCCTTGGTCCTTGACCGCGGCACCGCGCGTGCGACATCGTTACGCCCGACGTGCCTCAGGTGCCGATGTCTCGCTGGCTCGCCGTCTGGGGAACGCCTGTCGCCATCGGTATTGTCGTGGTGCTCGGCCTGGCGAACTACCGCGCCACTGAGCGCAGCGCCGTCGAGAGCTTCGCACGGCGCCAGCTGGCCTGGACCCGCACCGTGTCGGTGGGCGTCGATGGCAACATCGCCCGTCACCAGGCCAGCCTCGCCCACCTCGCCGCGTTGCCGAGCGTGCAGTACCTCACGGTCGACTTCCTCGGCCCCCGGCTCGCGCAGTTCTTCGGTCGTCCGCAGCGTCCAGGGGTTCTCGAGATCGTGCGCGTCGACGCGCAACGCAACGCGCGGAGCTGGCATCCGGACGGCCGCATGGTCCGCGCCGACGCCGAGCCCTGGCGCGACGAGGCGGTCTGGGCATGGAACGCCGATGCCGCCCACCGCGAGCACCTGCACGGGTGGGTCCGGATGGAACACGGGCAGCGTCGCCTGCTCATCACGCGTCCGATCGTCCAGACGGCCGCGTCCGACGTCTATCCGCGGCCCACTGGACGCCAGGACGGCTTCGTCGGACTCCTGATCGATCCCGCCACCGTGGTCGGCACGTTCGCGCAATCGGTCTTCGAGACCTTCCCGGGCTCGAGCCTGATCGTGCTCGACGATGCGGGCCAGATGATGTGGGCCGGCGGTCCGCGTGTCGATCCGCTCGTCGCCCCGCAGGCGACGACGATGGCGTTCGACGCGCAGGCCGCGCAGGGAGAGGTCGAGACGCCTGCCGGCACGATGCTGGTCACGACGGTGCCGCTCGTGGTCGCCGACCAGACGTGGACCATCTGGGCGGCCGTCCCGCGGAGGTTGGCGACGGCCGATGTGCAGCGGTCGTTCCTGCGGCAGATGGTGCCGTTCCTGCTGCTGATCGCGACAACGGCTGGCCTCGGCTGGGCCATGCGACGCGTGGCCGCCAGCGAGTCGCGGTATCGGGCGCTGTTCGAGCAGGCCGCCGACGGCATCTTCGTCGTCGGCTCCGACGGACGAATCGCCGACGTCAACGCCGCCGGCGCGGCGCTCGCCGGCCGACCTGCCGCGGGACTCGCCGGCATGCCGCTGACCGACGTGATCGCCCCAGCCGACCTCCCTCCCTGGCAGCAGGCGATCGAGCGACTCGGGCCGGCACAGCGCGCGTCGCTTCCGTTGACGATCGTGACACCCGGCGGCGCGGCGGTCACCACCGATGCCAGCCTGTCGCGCGGGGCCGCTGGCCGGACGCTGCTCCTCGTGCGCGACGTCCGGGAGCAACGCCAGCTCGAGGCGCAGTTGCAGCAGGCGCAGAAGATGGAGGCGGTCGGGCGCCTCGCCGGTGGCGTTGCGCACGACTTCAACAACCTCCTGACAGCGATCTCGGGCTGCAACGAACTCCTGCTCGCATCGCTCGACGCCAGCGACGGCCGGCGGGCCGATGCGCTGCAGATCAGGCACGCCACCGAACGCGCGGCCTCGCTGACGCGTCAGCTGCTCGCCTTCGGGCGCAAACAGGTCCTGCAGCCCCGGGTCATCGTGCTCAACGAACTCGTCGACAACGTCGAGCGCCTCCTGCGTCGCCTGGTGGGCGAGCACATCACGATCCGCACGGCACTCGCGCCGCATCTCTGGGCTGTCGAGGCCGATCCCGGGCAGATCGAGCAGGTGCTCGTCAACCTGATCGTCAACGCGCGTGACGCAATGGCGAGCGGAGGCCACATCACGCTCGAGACCGCAAATGTCGAGGTCGCCCTCGACGCCGGCACCCTGTCGACCGGCGTCATGCCCGTGCCCGGCGTGCGGCTGTCGGTCGTCGACGACGGGCACGGCATGGATGCCGACACCGCGGCGAAGATCTTCGAGCCCTTCTTCACCACCAAGCCGCTGGGCACGGGCACCGGCCTCGGCCTGCCCACGGCCTACGGCATCGTGCGGCAGAGCCGCGGCGAAATCCGCGTGGTGACCACCCCCGGCGCCGGGACGCGCTTCGACATCGTCCTGCCGCGCTCATACCGGCCCACAGCCGCGGCACCGCAGGTGCGGCCCGCGACGCCCCACCTGCAGGCCGCCGCGGGGGCAGGCTCCGTCCTGCTCGTCGAAGACGACCCCGATGTGCGGCGGTTCGCGGCCCGCACGCTTGAACGCCTCGGCTATACCGTCCACGCGGCCGAAAACGGCCTGATCGCCCTCTCACTGCTCGACGCGGTCTCGGCCACGCTCGATGTCGTCGTCACCGATCTGGTGATGCCCGAGATGAACGGCGTCGCACTGGCGGCGGCCATTCACGAGCACTTCCCGCACCTCCCGGTCCTGCTCATGTCGGGGCACTCGATGGATCTGCTCGAAGCCCAGGGCGTGTCGCACGTGCCTGGCGCACTGCTCGCCAAGCCGTTCACCGCAAGCCAGCTGGCCGAGGCGATCCGGGCCGTCCGCGCCAGCGCCGAAGCACGCTCGACGGGAGGCGCGTCGTGATCGGGAGTCCCGCGCTGGTCGTGATGGGTGTTGCGGGTGCCGGGAAGTCGCAGTTGGCCCGCGCGGTGTCGGCGCGCACGGGAGCGACGTTCATCGAGGGCGACGACCTGCACCCGCCGGCCAACGTCGCGAAGATGGCCGCGGGCACCGCCCTCGACGACGCCGACCGTGAAGAGTGGCTCGAGCGGATCGGCAGGCAACTGCAACGCGCTGGCGCCGACGGACGCTTCGCCGTCGCGACCTGCTCGGCGTTGAAGCGCCGCTACCGCGATCGCCTGCGCGCGGCCGTTCCAACGGTCGCCTTCGTCTACCTGCGCATCGATGCGACCGAGGCGGCGGCCCGCGTGGCCGCGCGGCCGGGGCACTTCATGCCCGCACAACTCGTCGCCAGCCAGTTCGCGGCCCTCGAACCGCCCACCGACGAGCCCGCGGTGCTCGAACTCGATGCCACCGCACGCCCGGCAACGCTGCTGGCCGACGTTCTGGCCTGGTGGCCACAAGACGCGGGCGCCGACGAACGCGGCATACCACCTCGCCGCTGACACCTCCCGCTCTCCCCTCTGCCTCGGTCGCCGCCATGTCCCCATTTGCGCCAGATACCCTCCTGCTGCTCGAGGCCCTCGCCGCCATCGTCGGCCTCGTCGTCCTGGTCAGTGCGTTGCGCGTGCATCCGTTCATCGCCCTCACGCTGGCCGCGGGCTTCGTGGGCCTCGTGTCGGGCATGCCGATCGACAAGGTCATCGCGGCGTTCCAGGAGGGATTCGGCGGCGTGCTCGGCTTCGTCGGCATCGTGCTCGGCCTCGGCACGATGCTGGGCAAGCTGATGGCCGAGTCGGGCGGCGCGGCACAGATCGCGCAGACGCTCGTCGGCGCCTGTGGTCCGCGGCGCGTGCACTGGGCGATGATGCTGGGCGCCTTCCTCGTGGGCATTCCCCTGTTCTTCGAGGTCGGGTTCGTGCTGCTCGTACCCCTCGTGTTCCTCGTCGCCAGGGAGTCAGGGCTCTCGGTCATCAAGATAGGGATTCCCCTGCTGGCCGGACTCTCGGTCGTGCACGGACTCGTTCCCCCTCACCCGGGGCCCCTGCTCGCGATCGGCCTGTTCAACGCCGACATCGGCCTCACGATCTTCTACGGGCTCATCGTGGGCCTGCCGACGGCGATCCTCGCGGGTCCGATCTTCGGCGTGCTGGTCGCGCGCGTGGTACCTGGGCGCACGTCGGCCGCAGCCGATGCGCAGCTGTCGCGCAACCCGTTGGCCGCGACGCC
>JAEUQQ010000031.1 GCA_016789685.1 Acidobacteriota bacterium
TGAGGTTGTTGAACGGATCGTTGTACGTGCCGCCGTCCATGATGTAGGTCATGCCGTTGGCCTGACCACCGGCCACCGAGATCGTGACGGTCGGGTAGTTCTTGTTCGTGTTCAGGTCGGCGGCCGGCGCATCGGTCGCCAGGCCCGACAGGAACACCAGTTCGGTCGCCTGCCGGCCGTTGAGCGGCATCTCGATGACGCGCGAGTTGTCGATCACCTGGCCGACCGCGGTGCTGCGTGTCTCGACCATCCCGGCGTTGGCCGACACGGTCAGCGACTCGTCGAGGGTCCCGAGGCCGAGCGTCACGTCGACGGTCGGGTTCGACTGCACCTGCAGGACGATGCCCTCCTGCGAGTAGGTCGAGAATCCCTCGAGGGTGACGGTGAGCTTGTAGGGGCCCACCGGGAGGTTGAGCAGCGCGTAGGTGCCATCGCTGCCCGTCACGGCGGTTCGGGTCACGCCGGTGTCGGTCTGCAGGGCGGTCACCGTGGCCCCAGGCAGGACTCCGCCGCTCGAATCGCGAACGACGCCTGACAGCTGCGAGGTCGACACACCCTGCGCAGCAACGAACGTCGGCGCCAGCAGCCATGCGGCCGCGACGAATAGTGCTAGGAATACCCGCTTCACAGTGCCACCTCCGGCAAACAGTTCACGTGGTACGCAAGCAAACAGGACGGCCGCGACCCTAACACGGGGGCCTATGACTCACAACGTCGTAACGGTGTCGCTACCGTAACAGCCGATCGTCGGCGGGCGAGGTGGGCATAATCTCCAAGGCTCAGGCCGGCCAGGACATCTCCGACCGGGACGGTCACGCCCACGAGGACGACACGACATGGCACCGCGACCGATTACTCCCGAAGAAACCGCAACCGTCGAGCTGTTGGTCCAGCGGGCGCGCGACGCGATGCGCGCGGTCGAGGGCTACGACCAGGCCACGGTCGATCGGTTGTGCCAGGCGGTGGCGTGGGCGGGTGGCAACGAGGCCACCGCGGTCAGGCTCGCCAACATGAGCGTCGACGAGACCGGCATGGGTAGTCGCGAGCCGACCCGGCGCTCGAAGGTCCTCGCCATCCTGCGCGATGCCCTGCGCCAGAAGAGCATGGGCATCATCGAAGACATCCCCGAGAAGGGCATCGTCAAGTACGCGAAGCCCGCGGGCGTGATTGCCTCGCTCATCCCCGTCACCAGCCCGTACGTGACGCCGGTCGGCATCGCCATCTACGCGATCAAGTGCAAGGACGCCGTGGTCTTCTCGCCGCACCCGGGCAGCAAGAAGACGACGAACGAGGTCGTGCGGATGATGCGCGCCGCCCTCGAGGCCGCTGGCGCCCCGGCCGACCTCGTGCAGTGCGTCGAGCGCCCGAGCATCCCGCTGGCCAACCTGCTGATGTCGAGCTGCGACCTGACGATCGCCACCGGCGGTCCGGCCATGGTCAAGGCCGCCTACAGCTCGGGCAAGCCCGCCTACGGCGTGGGGGCCGGCAACGCGACGATGGTGATCGACGAAACCGCCGACATCGTCGAGGCCGCGCGCAACTCCCGCATCAGCAAGACCAACGACCACGGCTCGGGCTGCTCGGCCGACGGCAACCTGCTCGTCGATGCGACGGTCTACGACGGCATCCTCGAGCGCCTCGTCGCCGAGGGCGGCTACGTCGTGGCCGGTGCCGAGAAGGCACTGCTCCACAAGGCGTACTGGGACGCGGACGGCGTGCGCACGGCCGACACCATCGCCCGCCCCGCCGCGCAGGTCGCCGCGAAGGCCGGGTTTGCGCTGCCGGCCGACAAGACGTTCCTCATCGTCGAGGAAACCGAGATCGGCAAGCACAACAAGTTCTCGTCAGAGAAGCTGGGCATCGTCCTGGCCATGTTCAAGTTCCAGGGTTTCGACGACGCGCTGGTCAAGGTGAAGCAGATCTTCGAGGTGGGCGGGAAGGGCCATTCGTGCGGCATCTACTCGTTCAACGACGAGCACATCCACCGCCTGGCGCTCGTGGCGCCGGTCAGCCGGATGATGGTGCGCCAGATCCAGTCGCGATCGAACGCCGGCACCTTCACCAACGGCATGCCGATGACGTCGAGCATGGGCTGCGGCATCTGGGGCGGGAACATCACCAACGAGAACATCGCGCTCAAGCACTACATGAACGTCACGTGGGTGAGCCGGCCGATTCCCGAAGACAAGCCCTCTGAGGCCGAACTCTTCGGCGAGTTCTACAACACGCAGGTCTTCTGACGCACAGAAGGGCGCCATCGCCATGTCCAGCGCGACACCACACAACACGACTCCGCCGGCCCCGGGCACGCGGATCGCCGCGTACTTGATCACCGAGTACCTCGAGCGGATCGGCGTCGAGGTCATCTTCGGACTCTGTGGCCACACGGTGATCGGGATGCTCGACGCGCTCGAACAGAGCAAGATCAGGTTCATCACGACGCGGCACGAGCAGCTCGCCGCGCACGCGGCCGATGGCTACGCGCGCGCGACCGGCAAGGTCGGCGTGATGCTCAGCCACCTCGGCCCGGGGCTCACGAACGCCGCGACGGGCGTGGCCAATGCCGCGCTCGACTCGGTCCCGATGGTCGTCATCGCCGGCGACATCCCGTCGTACTACTACGGCCGTCACGCGCACCAGGAGTTCCTGATGCATGCCGACGCCGACCAGAGCCAGGTGTTCAGGCCCTTCTGCAAGCGCGTCTACCGCGTCGATCGCGTCGACGACTTGCCGCGGGTCTTCGAACGCGCGTTTCACCTCGCGCAATCGGGCCGCCCCGGCCCCGTGCTGATCGACGTGCCGATGGACTTCTTCTCGGCCGACCTCGCGATCGACGCGTTTGCGAAGACGCCCACGCCGCTGGCGCGGCCGATGGTCGACGCGGCGACGATCGAGCGCATCGTCACCGCGCTCGCCGAGGCCGAGCGGCCCGTGCTCTACGTCGGCGGCGGTGTGATGTCGAGCCGCGGCACGGCGGATCTGGCGGCGCTCGCCGAAGCCCTCGAGGTGCCGGTCGCCCACTCGCTCAACGGCAAGGGCTGCCTGCCCGAGGGGCATCCGCTGCTGCTTGGGATGACCGGCTACTGGGGCACGCCGATCGCCAACGAGAAGTGCAAGAC
>JAEUQQ010000080.1 GCA_016789685.1 Acidobacteriota bacterium
CAACACCGGACCCGATGCGTTCGAGAAGACGGTGCGCATCCTGCGACGGGTCCTCGACGAGGACCCCAACGTCATCGACGCGTGGTTCATGCTCGGCAACGCGTACTTCCGCGCAGGGAAGTGGCAGGAGGCCATTGCGCAGTACCGCAGGGCACTCGACCTGAAGCCCGACTACGACCTGGCGGTGATCAACATCGCCACCAGCTACCGCAATCTCGGCGACGACGACGCGGCCCTGGCGGGCTACGAGCACTACCTGCGCATCGACCCGAAGGACGCGTACGTCCGCTACCAGGTCGGTGAGATCTACCTCGATCGTGGTGACCTCGCCCAGGCCGAGTCGCGATTCCGCGAGGCCCTCGACCTCGATCCGGCCGTGGCGCAGGCCAGGAACGCGCTGGGCGTCATTGCGTTCCAGCGTGGCGATCTTGTCGCGGCCGAGCGGACGATCCGCGACGCCATCAGTGTGCGCAACGACGTCCGGCTAGCGCGCTTCAACCTCGCGCTGATCTCGGAGCAGCGTGGCGACACGGCCGGGGCCGAACGGTTGTACCTCGAGGAACTGAAGATCCACCCCGAGAGCTTCAAGGCGGCGTTCAACCTGTCGCGCCTCTACGAGGCACTGGGCGATCGCCAGTTGCAGATCGACGCGCTCAAGCAGGCCATCGATGGGAACCCGCACTTTGCCGAGGGCCACATCTTCCTGGCGAAGGCGTACCTGGACGCCGGCCGCGACTTCGCGGCCGCCATCGACCTGGCGCGGAAGGGGCTCGAACTGCGGCCGCGCGCTGACGTCGTCCCCCTGGGGCACTTCGTGCTCGCCGACCTCTACAACCGGACCGGACGGTCGAGCGAGGCGGCCCGCGAGGTCGCCCGCGGCCGCGCCGCCGAAGGGCGCCCCCGCTCGCGTTCGTAGCGCGAACGTCACCAGCACAGGCCTCGCGGCCGGTATAATCAAGGCTCACGCGCCAGGACGGCGCGATAGGCCGCAGCTGTGCCACCCCCCTGTCGGGCACGCTCACAGACCGGGCCCTGCCGATCGCCGGGCCCGCATCCAGGGAAGGACGGTGGTCGCAACGCCAACTCGCACGTGTCCCGTTCACGCCGAAGCCGGTGTCTCGGAGCCCTGGGCTCCGCGCGCAACACGATTCTCGACAGGTGATCGCGCGACCGGCGACCCCGTGCGGCCCGACTGGCCGCGCTCGGCACCGTCGCTCGACTGTCGTACCCGAAAACTGCTGCAATGACGAAGAAATCCGTTCGCCCGACCTCCACTCGCCGGCCGCGCGCGGCCGCGCCGACGGCCGCCGCCCCATCCCCCACGCCCGTGAACTCCGCGCCAGAGACGACGCCCGCTGACGTCGCCGGGGCGGGCCAGACACCGGCGAAGGCGACCCGCGCGGCCAAACCGGCCGCTGGCACCGCCGCGTCTGCGGCGCCGAAGAAGGCACCCGCGGTGAAGAAGACCGCGACGAAGGCCGCGAAGCCCGGCGCTCCCTCGGCGCGTGCCCCTCGCCGGGCTCCCCGGCCATCGGGCGCCGGTCTCGCCGTGCCGCCGCCTGCCAGCCTGCGCGTGATGGTGGTCGCCTCGGAGTGCTCGCCTCTCGTCAACTCAGGGGATCTGGGCGATGCCGTGGCGACACTTGTCGACGGCCTGACGGCGGCCGGGCACGACGTGACCTGCGTGGTGCCCCGGTTCAGCGGCGTCCTGGCCGAGGCGCGCGCGGGCGAACTGCGCACGATCGCGATGGGCGATCGGTCGGAGACGGTGACGCTCTTCCGCGCCGAGTTGCGGCCAGGCGTGCGCGTGGTCGCCATCGATCATGCGGGCTTCTTTGCGCGGCCGTACCTGTATGGCGCCGGCGGCGACGACTATCCCGACAACCCGAGGCGCTTCGCGATCCTCGCAATGGTGGCGTGCCTGCTGGCCGACGAGGCCGCGACGCCCTTCGACGTCATTCATGCGTTCGACTGGCAGGCCGGGCTGGTCCCGGTGCTCGCCATGGCACGGCGCGAACACGCGCCCCGTGCGGCGTCGGCCGCGCTGGTGTTCACGGTGCACGCCCCCGTGTTCCAGGGGCGGTGTGGCAGCCAGTGGTTGCCGGCCTTCGGTCTCGACGAACGCTACGCGTCGGTGGATGCGCTCGAGTACTGGGGCGGCATCAGCCTGCTCAAGGGCGGGATCAACTTCGCCGACGTCGTGACGGTGGCCGACCCGGCTGTTGTCACCACCCCCCCGGGCGGCTGGGGGTTCGAAGGAATCCTCGCCGCACGCGGCGAGGCGCTCTCGGCGCTGGATCTGGGGCAGGTGCCCGCGCTCGCGGGCGCTGCGGCGACGGCACTGTATCAGCGGGCGCGGGCGGCTGCGCAGGCTCGTCGCTGACACGCTCGCGCGGGGCGGCGTCGCGACTCGGCGTGGCCCCGCGGCGCGGCCTGTGGCACACTGCCCGGCCGGGACGCGGCTTGGACGCGCCCGCCGTCACGGCGTAACCAGCGACCGCCGTTCCGCATCATAGAAGCGGTTCAAGGAGATTCCGCACACATGGCATCCGACAAGGTCTTCACGTTCACCGATTCGAATTTCGACGCCACCGTCGCGAGCGCGACGACGCCCATCCTGGTCGACTTCTGGGCGACGTGGTGTGGCCCGTGCCGGGCGATCGCGCCGTCGATCGAGGCGCTCGCCGCCGAGTACCAAGGCAAGGCCATCGTCGGCAAGCTCGATGTCGACGAAAACCCGATGACGGCCGGCCGGTACGGCGTGATGAGCATCCCGACGCTCCTGGTGTTCAAGAACGGCCAGCCGGTCGATCAGCTCGTCGGCGCGGCCGACAAGGCGCACCTCAAGAGCCTCATCGATCGCCACCTGTGATCGGACGCCGCGCATGAACAACGAGATCGCACGCGACGTCGTGGTCATCGGGTCGGGCCCAGCCGGTCTCACCGCCGCGCTGTACACCGCCCGCGCCAACCTCGCCCCCATCGTCATCGAGGGGACGAGCGCCGGCGGGCAGCTGATGCTGACCACGATGGTCGAGAACTGGCCGGGCTATCGCGACGGCATCATGGGGCCCGACCTGATCACCGAGTTGCGCGCGCAGGCGGAGCGATTCGGCGCCGAGATCACGAGCGGACACGTCGCCCGGGTCGACCTGTCAGCGCGGCCATTCCGGGTCGAGCTCTCAGACGGCCCGACGTACACCGCCAGGGCCTTGATCATCGCGACCGGGGCGTCGGCGAAGCTGATCGGCCTGCCGAGCGAACGGCGCCTGATGGGGCGTGGCGTGACGACGTGCGCCACGTGCGATGGCTTCTTCTATCGCGGCCGGCCCGTTGCGGTCGTCGGGGGCGGCGACACCGCGATCGAGGAAGCGATCTTCCTGACGCGGTTCGCCTCGAGTGTCACCGTGATCCATCGGCGCGACACCTTGCGCGCATCGAAGATCATGCAGGAGAAGGCGTTCGCGCATCCCAAGATTTCGTTCGCGTGGAACAAGGTCGTCGACGAGGTCCTCGGCGAGGTCGAAGGCAAGGTGACGGGGCTGAGGCTGCGCGACACAGTCACCTCGGAGACGAGCGACCTGGCCATCGACGGCCTGTTCGTGGCGATCGGCCACACGCCCAACACGGAGCTCTTCAGCGGCGTGCTCGATACCGACGAGAACGGCTACCTCGTCACGCACCATGGGTCGCACACGAACATCCCCGGGGTGTTGGCCTGCGGCGACGTGCAGGATCACGTCTACCGCCAGGCGATCACGGCCGCCGGATCGGGCTGCATGGCGGCGATCGACGCCGAGCGCTTTCTCGAACACGCGTAGCTGACTGTCGGGGCCGCTGCGGCGGCCCCGCGTCGGCTGCTGGCCCCCGGCCGCCCCACCGGGCGGGCCCAACCCCGCTATCATTGACGTCTCATGCGCACGGTCGTGGCCATGTCGGGCGGGGTCGATTCGACCGTCGCCGCCGCGTTGCTCGTCGAGGCCGGGCACGACGTCATCGGCCTGTCGATGCAGCTCTACGACCAGCGGGCCGGTGAGGCGGTCTTCGGTTCGTGTTGCACGCTCGACGATCTGCACGATGCTCGCCGCGCGGCGCAGCAGATCGGCATTCCCCACTACATCGTCAACTTCGAGGCGCCGTTCCGCGAGCACGTCATCGCGAACTTCGTCAGCGAGTACCTCGCCGGGCGCACGCCCATCCCGTGCACGCACTGCAACAGTGACGTCAAGTTCGCGACGCTGCTCGATCGGGCAGCCGGCCTTGGCGCCGAACGCCTGGCCACCGGGCACTACGTGCAGGTTGCGTTCGACGAGGCGAGGCGCCAGTACGTCCTGCGGCGCGGCCGCGACCAGTCGAAGGACCAGGCGTACTTCCTGTTCTCGCTGTCGCAGGCGCAGTTGGCGCAGGCTGCGTTTCCCGTGGGCGACCTGACCAAGGAGGCGGTGCGCGACTACGCGCGCGCGCACGGGTTGCTCGTGGCCGACAAGCGCGACTCCTACGAGATCTGCTTCGTGCCCAACGGCGATTATGCGGCGTTCGTCGAGCGCGAAGCGGGCGGGGCGATCCGCCCAGGCGTCGTCCGCGACACGGCGGGACGGGTGCTGGCGACGCATGACGGCGTGCACCACTTCACGATCGGGCAGCGCAAGGGCCTGCGCCTCTCTGCCGCGGTACCCCTCTACGTGACGGCCATCGATGCCGCGTCGGCCACGGTCACGGTTGGCCCGCGTGCGTCGATCGAACAGCGAGCCTGCCGGGTGACCGGCGTCAACTGGATCTCGGGCGTCGTGCCCCCCGGCCCGGTGCGGGCGAGCGTCCAGATCCGCCACCGGCACGTGCCGGCATGGGCGACGGTCACGCCCGAGGCGGGTGCCGCCCGCGTGGTCTTCGCGGATGCGCAGTCGGCCATCACACCGGGCCAGGCCGCGGTGTTCTTCGATGGCGACGAGGTGCTCGGCGGTGGCTGGATCGTCTCGGCCGCGAACGACTGATCGCGCACGCGTTCCGGCGCGCCCATCGT
>JAEUQQ010000102.1 GCA_016789685.1 Acidobacteriota bacterium
GACCCGATCACCCACCTCGAACGCCGCGCCGACAAGGGGAAGCGGGCCGGCGGGTTCGGCATGCTCCTGGTCCGCGAAATCGTCGACGAGCTGGTCTACAACGAACGCGGCAACGAGGTCATCCTCGTCAAGCACCTGCCAGGCCCGGGGCGGGCCTCGACCCTGTCGTGATCAAGGCCCTCGTCGTCATCGGCGTGGCGTCGGTGCTGCTGGCCTACCTGGTCGCGCCGATGGCGCTGTACCTCCAGCGCTGGGTCAGGCACGGGCCCGATCGGCGCCCGATGTCGCGGTCGGTCGCCATCCTGCTGATCTTCGCGGCCGGTGGCCTCGTCGCGCTCACCGCCGACCTCGCACTCGGGCCGCGATACGAGTTCCAGTGGACCGACGTCCAGCGCGAACTGCCGCGGCACGCCGAACGCGCCATCAGCCGGATCCGCGGCCTCGAACGCGTCCCGCAGGTGCTGGGCCTCCCACTCGACCTGGAACGGTCGGCGATCGACATCACGATGAGGGCGGCCCTGGCCTTCGAGCGCGAAGTGCGCCTGGTGATGGACGAGATCCTGGGCGGCCTGCGGTTCGTGTCGTGGCTGGCGTTCGCGCCCCTGGTCTCGCTGCTGCTGCTCGAGAGCTTCCCGGCGTTCCGGCGTTCGACGATGCGCGCGATGCCGAGCGATCACCTCGCCTGGCGCAGCAGCGAGTTGCTCTCGCACGTCAACATGGTGCTGGCCGCCTACCTGCGCGCGCAGGTCGTGTCGGCGCTGTTCGTCGCCACGGTGACGACGGTGCTGCTGCTGGCGCTCCGGGTGCCCAACGGCCTCGTGCTGGGCCTTGCGGCCGGGGTGCTCGAGTTCCTGCCGGTCGTCGGCCCGCTGACGATCGCCCTGGCGGTGTCGGTGATGACCGACGGACCGACGCTCGTGGCGGCGCTGACTGGGCTGGCCCTCTTGCGGCTGGTCCAGGACTACGTGGTGCTGCCGCGGCTGCTCGGCCGGAGCATGCACCTGCATCCGGCGGCCGTCGTGCTGGCGATTTTCGTCGGGGCCCACCTGGGTGGCGTGCTGGGGGTGCTGGTGGCGGTGCCGTTCGTCGGGCTGTCGGCCGTCGCCTGGCGCCACTGGCGCGACTACCGGGCGATCGAACAGCTCGTCCGCGAACACGCGCGCGAGGTGAGCCAGGTCGAAGGCCGGCCTGACGGAACCGGGCCCGGCCCGACGGGCAGCGGCACGCCCCCGGAGTCGTCGGGCGCCGTGTAGCTATGCGCTACGGGCACCATCCACGAACTACACGCCTCTGACCGATTCTGTCACTGCAGGCGCCAGACGCGCCCATTTCCGCACACTTGGGTCTGGCTCGATCTTGGCTATGCAGGTCCACGGCCGAGAGGACACCGCCATGGCTCACCCCTTCACGACTCGCGCTCTGGTCAACCTCACGGCTGGGTTGGCGCTGCTGCTCATCGTGGGCCTCGCCTCGGTGTTCCTGGTCGTCCAGTCGCAGCGGTCGGCCGCGGCCGCCGCCCAGGCGCAGGAGGTTGTCGACGAGCTGTCGGCCGTACGCCGCCTGAGCCGCGACGTCGAACTGGCCGAGCGCGCCTGGCGCCTCTCGCACGAGCGCGCGGAACTGGCCCCGATCGCCCGTGCCTCCGCCGAAATCGCCAGCCGGTTCGACCGCCTGCATCGAATCGCGGAGGGTGACACCGACCTCGCCCCCAGACTCGACGCCGTGGCGGCCCTCGTTGGCCAGCGGCTGGCGGCGGTCACGGCCCTCGAGACACCGGCGGCTCCTGGCGCGGAATCGCGGTTGGCCCTGGCTTCGCTTCATCTCGATATCGACTCGCGGCTCGCAACGGCCCTCGACGTCGAAGCCCAGGCCCTTACCCGGCGCCGCGCCGACGCGCGGCTCCAGGCCTCGCTCGCGGCGTGGTTCGTCCCGATGGCGTTTGCCGTTGGCCTGGGCATCGTCGGGGTCGCGCTCGTCCGGGCCCGCCGCGACGTTGAACAACGCGAGCGCCTGATGCACCGTCTCACCGAACTGGCGGCCATCGTCGAACACTCGGCCGACGGGATGTGCGTCATCGACGCGAACGGCCGCATCCAGCACCCCAATCACGCGGCGGCCCAGGTGCTGCGTTCGTCGGTCAGCGAGTTGACCGGCCTGCCGTTCCTCGACACCGTGGCCGAGGGCGAGCGCGCCGCGACGAGGGCGTTGGTCGCGCGCGTGCGCGGCGGCACGACCGAATCATCGACGGTGCTCCACCTGACGGTGCCCGACGGCAGCCTGCTCGACGCGCAGGCCACGCTGTCGCCCATCAGGCGTGACGCGCGCTCGGCGGTCGACGGCGTCGTGGTGATCTTCCGCGACATGACGACCCAGTGGCGCGCCGAACGCGAGCTGCAGCGCGCGCACGACAGCCTGATCGCGTCGATGGACGAGGCCGAGCATCGCACGGCCGAAATCGCCAAGTTGACCGAGCTGAGCGAACTCCTGCAGTCGTGCGTGTCGGTCGACGACGCGTGGAAGGTCATCGCCCGCGTGATGAGCGAGTTGCTGCCGGCCGACGCCGGGGCCGTCAGCGTCCTCGGTCCGTCGAAGGCCCTGCTCGAAACCGTGAGTACGTTCGGCGAGTCACGCGCCCTGACGATCTTCGGCGCCGAAGACTGCTGGGCCCTGCGGCGCGGCCGCCTGCACCGCATCGACGAAAACGACGGCAGCCTCGCGTGCCACCACCACGAGGGGCCCTCGGTGCTCGGCACGCTGTGCATGCCGCTGATGGCGCATGGCGAGACCGTCGGCGTGATTTCGGTGCGGCCGCGTCCTGACATCGCCCCAACGCAGCCGATCGAGGTACGGCAGCGCCTGCTGACGGCGGCCGCGCAGCAGATCGCGGTGGCCATCGCCAACCTGCGCCTCAGGGAATCGCTGCGGCAGCAGTCGATCCGCGACCCGCTGACGGGGCTGTTCAACCGGCGCTTCCTCGAGGAGAGCCTGGCGCGCGAGGTGCGGCGCGCCGAACGCCACAACTCGCAGGTGTCGGTGTTGATGCTCGATGTCGACCACTTCAAGCGCTTCAACGACACATGGGGCCACGAGGCCGGCGACATCGTGCTGCGCGAGATCGGCGCGGTGCTCGACCAATCGGTCAGGGACGGCGATGTTGCCTGCCGGTACGGGGGCGAGGAATTCGCCATCGTCATGCCCGACGCCCCGTTCGAGATCGCGCTGCTGCGCGCCGAACAGCTGCGCATGCGCGTCAAGGCCATCGCCATCGCCTACCGCGAGCAGGCGCTGGGCACCGTGACGATCTCGGTGGGCGTCGCCAGCTATCGCCTGCACGGTCTGGATGGCGAGCACGTGTTGCGTTCGGCCGA
>JAEUQQ010000109.1 GCA_016789685.1 Acidobacteriota bacterium
GTCTTGAGAAATGCTGCAATGAAAGACGTGACCCCCTCGCGCCCCTAGGGCAGCACCGAGTCGCGGAGTGCGATGGGCGCCTTCGGCTTGCGCAGCCGCATGTTCAGCAGCTCCACGCCCAGCGAGAACGCCATCGCAAAGTAGATGTACCCCCGGTCGATGTGCTGCCCGAAGCCCTCGGCCATCAGCATCACCCCGATCAGGATCAGGAACGCCAGCGCCAGCATCTTCATCGTCGGATGCCGGTGCACGAAGTCGCTCACCGGCCCGCTGAACGCCAGCATCACCCCCGCCGACACCAGCACCGCCGCCACCATCACCGGGATGTGCGGCGTCATGCCCACGGCCGTGATCACCGAGTCGAGCGAAAACACCATGTCGACCAGCATGATCTGCACGATCACCTGCGCAAACGCCGCCTTGCCGCCGCCCTCGGGCCCGTGCTCGTCGCCCTCGAGCTTGTTGTGGATCTCGAACGTGCTCTTCGCAATCAGGAACAGCCCGCCGACGATGAGGATCAGCTGCTTGCCCGTGACCTCGAACGCCCCCAGCGACATGAACGGCGTCGTCAGCCGCATCACCCACGCGATGCTCAGCAGCAGCAGGATGCGCGTGATCACCGCCATCCCGATGCCCATCTGGCGCGCCCGGGGCTGCTGCGCGACGGGCAGCTTCGACGTCAGGATGGCAATGAAGATGATGTTGTCGATGCCCAGCACGATCTCGAGTGAGGTGAGCGTGAGCAGCGAGATGAGGCTCTTGGCCGAGAACAGCGCCCCGGCATCGGCCGTCGATGCGAGGCCCGTTTCGGGCGCAAACCACGACAACGCCAGCAGCGGAAGGCCGGCAGACAGAAGCGCAATCACCGTCGATCTCTCTCCGTGAGCGCCGCGCCGCACGCGCGGACACGGCATTCTACGCCAGCGGTGGGAGATATACTTTTCGCAATGCCCAGTGACCCTGCCTCACACCCGTCACCCGCGGCCGAGCACCCGTGGGATGCCTGGCTGCCCAAATCGGTCATCGCCCTCAGGGACTACGACGCCCGCACGTTCACGTCAGACCTCATCGCCGGCATCACCGTCGGCCTCGTCGCCCTGCCCCTCGCCATGGCCTTTGCCATCTCGTCGGGCCTCACACCCCAGGCCGGCATCTACTGCGCCATCGTCACGGGCTTCCTGATCTCGGCCCTCGGCGGCTCGCGCTGCCAGATCGGCGGCCCCACCGGCGCCTTCGTGGTCGTTGTCTCGGGCATCGTCGCCAAGTTCGGCGTCGACGGCCTGTTCATGTGCACGATGATGGCCGGCGTCCTGCTCGTCATCATGGGACTGACGGGCCTCGGCACCACCGTCAAGTTCATCCCGCGGCCCGTGGTCGTCGGCTTCACCAACGGCATCGCCGTCCTGATCGCCAGCACCCAGATCAAGGATTTCTTCGGCCTGCAGATCGCCGAGGTCCCCGGCGAGTTCGTCGAGCGCATGGAAACGCTGGCCGCCCACTGGAGCAGCGCCTCGCCCATCGCGACCGGCGTCGGTGCGGTGTCGCTGGCGATCATCCTCGTGTGCGTGCGTTACCTGCCGCGTGTGCCCGGCGCGATCGCCGCGCTCGTCATCGGCACGGCCGTCACGTACCTCACGGGCCTCGACGTCGACACGGTCGGCTCGCGGTTCGGCGGCATCCCCGCGGGGTTGCCCGAACTGCACGTGCCGCAGTTCCGCGCCGGCATCATGCTGCAGCTGATCTCGCCGGCCCTGACGGTCGCCCTGCTCGGCGCGATCGAATCGCTGCTCTCGGCGGTCGTCTCAGACCGCATGACCGGCGACAAGCACAACCCCAACGTCGAGCTCATGGCGCAGGGCGTCGCCAACGTCGTGTCGCCCATGTTCGGCGGCCTGCCCGCCACCGGCGCCATCGCCCGCACCGCCACCAACATCAAGTCGGGCGGCAAGACCCCCGTCTCGGGCATGATTCACGCGGTCACACTGCTCGCGGTGCTGCTGTTTGCCGCACCGCTCGCGCAGCACATCCCGCTGGCCGTCCTCGCCGCGATCCTCTTCATCGTCGCGTGGAACATGGGCGAGTGGAAGGAGATCCCGCAGCTGCTGAAGCTGACGTGGACCGACATCAGCGTGTGGATGGTGACATTTGCGCTGACGGTGCTCGCCGACCTGACCATCGCCGTCGAAGTGGGGATGATCATGGCGGCGCTGCTCTTCATCAGGCGCGTCGCCGACACGACGACCGTGGAACTCGTGACCGAACGCTACGTGCGCGACAGCCGCGTCCACACGCTGCAGGACAAGGACATCCCGACCTACGTCGCGATCTACCGCATCCACGGGCCGTTCCTCTTCGGCACGACCGACAAGATCGACATCATCAAGGAACACCTCGACGACCTGCCGCCGATCATCGTGCTGCGCCTGCGGAACATGACGGCGCTCGACGCGACCGGCGTGCTGGCGATCGAGGACCTGGCCAGGCACCTGAAGGCGTCGAAGCGGACGCTGCTGCTCTGCGGCGCGCGCAAGCAGCCGGCGACGGTGCTCGAGAAGGCCGACATGGCGGCCCGCATCGGGCCGGCCAACGTGCTGCCGCACGTGCAGGCCGCCGTCGAACGTGCCCGCGCGATTCACGCCGAAACGGCAGCCGGCCGCGTCACGACGTCGCGCCCAGCGCACACGTGGTGACGTGTCCCGGGCCCGTGAACGTCGCCGGGACACGCGTAGGGGCGCATCATGATGCGCCCCTACATGGATCACGGTCGGGCGTGACGCCATGGCCCGTGCATCACGGTCGGGCGTGACGCCATGGCCCGTGCATCACGGTTGGGCGTGACGCCTGGGCCCGCTGGTCACGAGGCCTTGCGCTTGCGGGCGGGTTTCTCGTCCTTCGCGGGCTCTGCCGCGGCCGCCGCGACGGGTTGCGGGGCCTTCTTCGCCCTGCCCTTCGGCAACTCGGCCTTCGCCGGCGCCTTCTTCCCCGCGCTGACGGCGTCGAGACTGCGGCGCAACGCTTCCATCAGGTCCACGACCTTCGTGGGCGTTTCATCCGGTGTGGCCACCACCTCTTCGCCGGCGATCTTTGCGTCGATCACGCGGCGCAGTTCGGCCTGGTAGTCGTCGCGATAGACCTTGAGGTCGAGATCCGAGTGGAACGTCTCGATCACCTGCCGGGCCAGTTGCGCCTCGGCGGGCTTGATGGTCGTGGGCACGCGATCGAGTTCCTCGATCTGCGACATCGCGCGGATCTCGCTCGCCTGCCGCAGCGTGTACATCACCAGGCCCTGCTCGCGCGGCTGCACGGCGACGAGGTACTCGCGCCCGTAGAGCGCCAGCTTGCCGATGCCGACCTTGTTGGCCATGCCCTCGCGCATCACCGCAAACGAGCTGCCGGCGACGTCGCCATCGGGCGCGAGGTAGTACGGCCGATCGAAGTAGATGGGATCGAGCTGTCCCGCATCGGCGAACTGCACGAGGTCGATCACGCGCGTGGAGGGCGGACGCACCTTCGACAGGTCCTCGTCGTCCATCACGACGTAGCGGCCCTTGCTGAACTCGTAGCCCTTGACGATCTCAGACGAGGCGACCTCGCGGTCGCAGTGCGGACACCACTTCTTCTGCTGGATGCGGGTCTGGCACTCGCCGTGGAGTTGGTTGAAGCTGATGCTCGACGCCGTGTCGGTGGCCGGGAAGACCCGCACGGGGATGTTGACGAGGCTGATCTTGAGATAGCCCTTCCAGGTCGGTCGCGCAGCCATGGTGCCCTCGTGGGCGACGCGGGGCCAACCCGCGTGAGCGGGCGCCGCGACGCCGGATGACTCGAAATCGTGTGCCGATAGTGTATCGGACCTGCGGGGTGACGGGTTTACGTACAATGCCTGGCACCGTGCCACCGCGTCTCACCCAGCCGCCCCGCTGGACGACAGACCCCGCCAGTGTGCGGCCGATGCTGGCGTCGCCCGACCCTGGACACCACGACCGGCTGCTGGCCTCGCCGACGCGGGTCTTCGAGCGCAAGCACGACGGCATCCGCGCCCTCGTCGTCGTCGAGCCGGCTCATCCGCAACCGCGCGTGGTCATCTGGTCGCGGAACGGCCACGACAAGAGCGCGCAGTTTCCCGATATCGTCAGGGTGTTGCAGCAGTTCGGCGGGCGCCTCAAGGCACCGGTCATGCTCGACGGCGAGATCGTCGCCCTTGACGCGCGCCGCGAACCGGTGTCGTTCACCTACCTCGGCGGGCGCCTGCACCTCACCGGCGAGCAGGCCATCGAGCAGCGTGCCCGGACGACGCCGGCGGCCTTCATCGCCTTCGACCTCCTGCGCGACGGCGGCGACGACCTGCGCGGGCTCTCGCTCGTCGATCGCAAGGCCCGGCTCGAGCGCGTGATCGGCACCAATGCCAACGAACACCTGCGGATGAGCGAGGTCGTGGCCGGCAGCGATGGACGCCGCCTCTACGAGCGCGCGCAGCGCGAGCAGTGGGAGGGCCTCATCGCCAAGGACGCGGCCTCGCGCTACGACACCGGCAAACGCTCGCCGGCCTGGATCAAGATCAAGCTGCCGCGCACCGCGTCGTTCATCGTGGGCGGGTGGACCGACCCGCGCGAGGCGCGGCAGCACTTCGGCGCGTTGCTGGTGGGCGATCTCGTCGGCGAGGGGCGCGGCCGCGTGCTGCGCTACCTGGGCGCGGTGGGCACGGGATTCAGCGACGCCGAACTCGCGCGCGTCGCAGGGCTGCTCGACGCACGGGCGATCGAGACATCGCCGTTCGTCCCGGCCCCGAAACCGCCCGAGCGGCCGCACTGGGTGCGTCCAGACCTTCGCGCACGCGTCAGGTTCACCGAGGTGACCAGGGACGGCATGCTGCGGCATCCCGTGTATCTCGGGCTCGAGGACGCCGCGTTGCCTGCGAGCGAGGGCGCTGCAGCGCGCGGAGGCGACGATCCCGCCCGGAGCACGGCCTCACCGGCCGACGCCGCCGTGCCTTCGGCATTGAAGGCAACGGCCGCGGGCCGGCGCGTCGTTGTCGGCGCCGGCACCAGCGCCCCTCGCCGGAATCGCCGCGGACGCGAGCCGGTGCCGCCGCACGGCGTCGAGCCCGCGACGGCGTCGGCGCTCGAACTCGTGTGCCGGCAGCTCGACGTGCTCGAGGGAGCGCGCCGCGACGGGCGCGTGTCGCTGCCTGGCGGCGACGTGCTCGACGTGACCAACCTGGCCAAGGTGTTCTGGCCCGTGCAGGGCTTCACCAAGGGCGACCTGCTGCGCCACTACGCGCGCGTCTCGCCGTTCCTGCTGCCGGCCGTGGCCGATCGTCCGCTCGTCATGAAGCGGTACCCCAACGGCATCAGCGGCAAGGCGTTCTACCAGCATCGCGCGCCCGACGATCCGCCCCGCGGCGTGCGGGTCGCCGTCGCCGATGGCGACGATGACCGGGTGCCGCGAATCATCGGGGGCTCGCTGCTGGCGCTGCTGTACATGGCCCAGCTCGCGTCGATCTCGCAGGACCCGTGGTTTTCGGCGATCGACACCCCGCACGTCGCGCACGAGGCCGCGCTGGATCTCGATCCGATGCCCGGCGTGCCGTTTTCGCAGGTCCGCGACGTGGCGCGGGCGATCCGCGACGTGCTGCACGCGCTCGAGATTCCAGCGTGCGCCAAGACCTCGGGGTCGTCGGGGCTGCACATCTACATTCCGATGACGGCGGGCACGCCGTACGAGGCGGCGCAGACCTTCTGCCGCATCATCGCGACCGTCGTGGCGACGCAGTATCCGACGCTGGCGACCGTCGAGCGGAGCGTGGGGGCGCGGGGGCGGGTGGTGTACATCGACTACCTGCAGAACATCGAGGGCAAGACCCTGGCGACGGCGTATGCGGTGCGCGCGAACGACTTTGCGGGGGTGTCGACGCCGCTGCGGTGGGAGGAACTCGACCGCCTCGATCTGCACCCGGAGGACTTCACGCTCGAGACGTCGGCGGCGCGGTTTGCTGAGGTGGGCGACCTGTGGCGGCCGATGAGTGCCGGGCCGCGTCTCGATTTGCGGGCGGCGATGGATCGGATCGGGCGGCTGCTGGGGTAGTGAACGGTGCCGACAGACCGGGACTATACTCGCCCGATGCGGACTCACGCATGGATCGAACGGCGAAGCCTCGCGCTGCACGAGGCCGTGGCAGCGAAGCTCGAGGCACAGCCAGAGTTGCTCGACCTGGCGCGCGCCAATCTGCGCCGGTGGGTCAGCGCACATCCAAGCGCCGCGGTGCTCGAATGGCTCCGTCTGCTCGACACTGCCGCTCTGCCCGAGGTGGTCGCGCTCTTGCGGTCGGACACCGAGGAGGCCGCACGGTTGCGTCAATCGAGCCCGTTTGCCGGCATCCTCACCCGGCAAGAGCGGCAGGCCATCATGAGCGAGTATGAATCGCGCTGCGCTTGAGCACATCGTGCGGGCGGCAGCCGCCGTCGCCGATGAGCGTGACATCGTCGTGATTGGAAGCCAGTCGGTCTTGGGCCAGTTCCCCACCGCGCCCGACGCCCTCCTCGTCTCGATCGAGGCTGATGTCTACCCTCGGCACGCCCCGCAGAAGTCCGACCTGATCGACGGCGCCATCGGCGAACTGTCGATGTTCCACCAGGCGTTCGGCTATTACGCACACGGCGTCGACGACAGGACGGCGACACTGCCGGCTGGGTGGGCAGAACGTCTCGTGAGGCTCGAGAACGAGAACACGGCAGGTGCCACCGGGTGGTGCCTGGACGTCCATGATCTGGCAGCGGCGAAGTTGGTCGCCGGCAGGGACAAGGACCTGACGTTTCTTCGAGTGTTGTTGAAGGAACTCATGGTCGATGTGCCGACACTGCAAGAGCGAATCACCACGCTCCCCGTTCCGACCGAACGCCTCGTCGGTCTCCGGGACCTCCTGGAACATCTCGTGTCGACCGTATCGCGCCCCTGGACCTACAACGGATCGTAAGGGGAGCGGCCGCGATCTCGCGACGCAGAAATCCCGAGCAGGGCTGCGGTGGCGGGCTACGGGAGATCGCTCCGCGCCGCGGTCAGTACGGTCTATATCGACTACCTGCAGAACATCGAGGGCAAGACCCTGGCGACGGCGTATGCGGTGCGCGCGAACGAGTTTGCGGGGGTGTCGACGCCGCGGCGGTGGGAGGAGCTCGACCGTCCGAACCTGCACCCGGAGGACTTCACGCTCCAGACGTCGGCGGCGCGGTTCGCGGAGGTAGGCGACCTGTGGCGGCCGATACACGCGGGCCCCCGTCTCGACCTGCGGGCGGCGATGGACCGGATCGGGCGGCTGCTGGGGTGAGGCGGGGCTAAGTGTCTGCGGGTGCTGGCTTTCCGGCACTGGTGAGGGCGTCCATAAGTTCGTCAGTTGGGCACCTTTAGGTTCAGGTTATCGCTCTCAATTTTCTCGAATTCCCAACAAACGGTGCAGATCGCCAGACATCTCACAGGGCGACTTCTGGCACCTCAGTTGCAGTTTTGTAATTCGTCGCATGCGGTTGCCTCGCCGGTACCACGGCGGTCGTCGCGCGCCGCAGTGTTCTTCCACGCAGTCATTGCACGTCCTCCGGGGAGGATCCGAATGAAGAAGCTCACCCTGTCTCTCGCGATTGCGGTCTGTGTCTTTCCCTCAGTCGCAACCGCCGGACCCTTCATACTGTCAACCGACCGTCTGAGCTACGGGGGATCGGTGACGGACCCGACCGGCACAGAGAACCCCATCACCACTGTTGCCAACGGGCCTCGCGAGACGCTGCCGGATCGGCGTGATGGTTCAATCTTCATGACACCGTCAACGGTCCCGGGCTCAGGACAGGTTGGGACGTTCGCCGCAGACACCGACTACAACGTCTTCATCAACGCCTGGTGGTACACCACCGATCCGGATCACGGCGAGTATTCGGGCTACGGGAACCCGAACAACACAAATACCGGTTTCGTGCAGCTGTACGACTACGATGCGAGCACACGCCTGACCGCCGACGGGTACTGGGACGCCTCGCTAACGGTCTTCACCGTCGTGGTCACGGGCGCAAACGCCGAAGCGGTCGATGACTATGGGCGGCTGTGGCCTGCACCGACGGTCGGTGGCGCTGGCGAGATCTCCAGGGGGCGGTTCCCGACTTACTCGTTGTTCTACCAGGCAACGTTCGCCAACGCCGCACAGGACGACGGAAACGGATGGTTCTACCAGGACGTGGATCCGATCGGCGTGACCGGATCATTCGCTGGAACGTTCGTGAACCAGAGCGTGGACCCCGCCTACAACGGCACCTACTCGTTCTCGTTCGACCTGGCGATCGACAACTGGGCCTACGATCAGGGCCAGGCCTTGAACGGGGCATTCATGACCGGGTTCGCGGCGTCCCCGGACGTTCGCCGCGTCCCCGAGCCCACCACGCTCGGCCTGCTCGGCCTCGCGCTCGTCGCCGTCGCGCGGCGCGCTCGCAAGGCATAGGCACACACGGATCCGCCGGGGCCGCCTCCGTCATCGGGCGGCCCCGGGGCCTTCTCCCCACGCCGTTGGCGGCGTCCTCGCTGCTGGGACGGCCCGCACGCTCCGGCGACGCGGACGGACAGTCGTCGCCCCCGCACCACTCGACGAAGCATGGAAGGTCGGGCCGCCGGCCCCTCCGGCGGCCCTTTTTTCGAGCGGGGTCGGAGCATCAGACGGACGTCGCGCGCGCGTGCACCATCCCCCGCGCGATCGCCGACAACTGGCGCGCGGTGTCCTTGAAGCGCAGCGCCTGCGCGTCGCTGGCGTTCCCCTGTAGCGCGCGCGCATACACGCCCTGCGCGATGCTCGCCAGGC
>JAEUQQ010000185.1 GCA_016789685.1 Acidobacteriota bacterium
CAACACCAACAGCCGCCGCTACCTGGTGCTCACGAACCCGACCGAGGGCCGGTACTTCGCCGACGTGCCGACGGCCGACGACCGCGGCACCGGCAAGTACAACGGCCTGCTGGTGAGCCTCAACCGCCGGATGTCGAACCACTGGAGCCTGCTGTCGAACTTCACCTGGAGCAAGTGCATCAACGATGGGGATCCGGGCATCGACATCACGAACTTCTATCCCGACCCCAACGACCCCAAGAGCAACCGCGGCCCGTGCAACTCCGATCGCCGCTACATGTACAACGGTTCGGTCATCCTCCAGAGCCCCGGCGTGGGCAGCGGCCTGGCGCGTGCGGCGACCGAGGGCTGGCAGCTGGCCACCATCGTGCAAGCGCGCAGCGGCGCGTCGTTCACGCCGTCGATGACGGGCGATCTTGCCCTGACGGGCACCAACAACCAGCGGCCGATCGTCACGGGCGATCCCTCCGCGCTGTCTGGCGACCAGTCGCGGCTCAACTGGTTCAACAAGGCGGCGTTCGTGGCCAATTCGCCCGGCGTGTGGGGCAGCGCAACGCGCGGCATGATCCGCGGGCCGATGTACATGAACGTCGACATGTCGCTGACCCGGTCGTTCAAGATGGGCGCGACCAGGCGCCTCGAGGTTCGCGCTGAAGCGTTCAACGTGTTCAATCGCTTCCAGCTGGGCGACCCGGTGGTGAACTTCAACGCGACCACGTTCGGCACGATCATCACGGCGATGCCGCCGCGCGTCATGCAGTTCGCCGCGAAGTTCGAGTTCTAGGCGCCGACGTCCGACGTGGCGCGCACACGGTCGTCGCGTCGGGGGCCGCGCGTGCGTGGCGTCACCCGTGCAGCATCGACGGCCGCGGTCTTCGTGACCGCGGCCGTCGCCAGCCGACCACGACGGTTTCTGGCGCCACGCCTTCCGTCGTCCGCATCCCGCCGACCGCGCCTGGCCGGGACGGGCCACCGCCTTGCGGTCGCGCCAGGACGCGCTCCATGCTGTCGTCACGCCACGGCGGGAGCGACGCGCCGGGCGGGTGTGGGCACCTCAGGCGGAGCGAAGCGGTCATGGCGATGACACCTCACGATTCACCAGTCCACGAGACCACGACGCCGGCGATGCGGCGCGCGCGCCTGCTGATCGACGGCACGTGGTGCCACGGCGACGCCGGGCAGGTCGACGTCGTCGACAAGTACTCGGGCGCCGTCATCGGCCGCGCCGAGCGCGCGAGCCGTGTGCAGGTCGACGCGGCCATCGCGTCGGCGCAGCGATCGTTCGCGAACACGCCGCTCGATGCGCAGCAGCGCTTCGAGTGGATGCGCCGTACGGCCGCCCTGGTCGAACAGCACAAGGCCGAACTCGCCGCGTTGATCTGCGCCGAGGGCGGGCTGCCGATCACCGACGCGACGAACGAAGTCACGCGGACGGCGCAGACCTTCCTCGTGTCGGCCGAAGAGGCCAAGCGCCTGGTCGGCGAGATGGTGCCCATCGACGCCGCGCCCGGCCAGGCCCATCGCATGGCCTACACCCTGCGGATGCCGCGGGGCGTCGTGTGCGGCATCACGTCGTTCAACTCGCCGCTGAACATGGTGGCGCACAAGGTGGCGCCCGCGCTCGCCTCGGGCAACACCGTCGTCGTCAAGCCGCCCGAACTGGCGCCACTGAGCGCCACGCGGCTCTGCGAACTGCTGATCGAGGCTGGCGGTCCGCCGTCGCACGTTCAGCTGGTGCACGGCCCCGGCGCCGACCTCGGCACGTGGCTGGTCGAACATCCGGGCATCGCCTTCTACACGTTCACCGGCAGCACACGGGTCGGGCAGTGGCTGCACGAGCGTGTCGGGCTGCGTCCCGTGGCGCTGGAGCTCGGCAGCATCGCGGCCACCATCGTCGCCGACGACGCCGATCTCGATCGGGCGGCGGCGCGCTGCGCGGCCTCCGGCTTCCGGCGTGCCGGGCAGATGTGCACCTCGACCCAGCGCCTGTTCGTCGATGCTCGTGTGCTCGACGACTTCACGGCGCGTTTCCTGGCGGTGGTGCGCGCCCTCACGGTCGGCGACCCGCACGATCCGGCCACCGACGTCGGGCCGATGATCAGCGAGCGCGAGGCGGCGCGCGCCGAGGCCTGGGTGGCGCAGGCCGTGGCCGGCGGCGCCACGCTCCTCGAGGGCGGACGCCGCGAGGGGGCGCTGTTCTACCCGACCGTGCTGACGCGCGTGGCGGGCGACATGCGCGTGGTCTGCGAAGAGATCTTCGCCCCCGTGCTG
>JAEUQQ010000195.1 GCA_016789685.1 Acidobacteriota bacterium
CGCCGACTACCACGCTGACGGCATTCACATGAACAGCATCGACACCGGCTGGGTGACCGACGAGGATCCCGCGGAGATCGCCGCGCGCAAGACCGCCGAGCAGCGCTTCCATCCCCCGCTCGACATCGTCGACGGCGCCGCACGCATCGTCGATCCGATCATCGACGGCATCAACACCGGCACGCACACCTGGGGGCAGTTCCTGAAGGACTACCGTCCGACCGACTGGTAGACACGCGTTCGCGCGCCGGGACTCCGCTGATGCCGCTGCTCGAAGTCATCGTCACCTCGCTCGAGGATGCCCGTGCCGCGGCGCGCGGCGGTGCCGGGCGCCTCGAAGTCGTGCGTGCCCTCGACCAGGAGGGACTCACGCCCCCGGTGGATCTCGTCGCGGCGATTGCGTCGGCGGTGACGGTGCCGCTGCGCGTGATGGTGCGCGCGCGGAATGCGTTCGAGGCCACGGCCGATGAGGTGGCGGGCATGTGCGCCGACGCGCGCGCGATGGCGGCGCTCGGCGTCGAGGGCATCGTCTGCGGCTACGTGCGCGATGGGGTGCTGGATGCCGGGGCGATCGCGCGACTCGCGCAGGCGGCCGGGACGTGTCGCGTGACGGTGCATCGCGCGCTCGAGGCGACGCGCGATCCGCTCGCGGCGCTGGCGTCGCTCGCGGCGTTCCCGCAGGTCGACCGGGTGCTCGTGACCGGCCTGCCCGGCGAGTGGCCCGCCAGGCTCGCGCGGCTCGAGCAGTTCGCGCGCATGGTTCCCGCGGGCGTTCGCGTCATCGCGGGCGGTGGTGTCGATGCGGAGGCCGTCGGCCTGATCGCCAGGCAGGCGTCGATCGACGAGGTGCACGTGGGCCGGGCCGTGCGGGTGGCGGCGACGGCCGAGGGCGCGGTTGACGCATCGCGCGTCGCGTCGCTCGTCGCGGCGTTGACGACGTGAGATGTGACCCCTACGCGTCGAGGATGGCGCGGACCTTCGAGGCGAGCGAGACTGGCGTGAACGGTTTCTGGAGGAAGTGGTCGGTCGCGTCCAGTACGCCGTGCCGCACGACGGCGTCGTCGGTATAGCCGCTCATGAACAGTATCTTGATGTTCGGCCGCAGCGCACGCAGCAGATCCGCCACGTCGCGGCCGCTCATCTCGGCCATCACCACGTCGGTGAGCACCAGGTGGATCGGGCCGGCGTAGTTCGCCGCCCAGCGCCGGGCCTCATCGCCGCCCGCGGCCTCGATCACGCGGTAGCCGTGCATCTCGAGCGAGATCCGCGCGATGCGGCGCACCGCCTCTTCGTCTTCGACGACCAGCACCGTTTCACTGCCACGATGGCTCCCGTCCGCAGGCACGGCCTGGACGACGACGGTCGCGTCGTCGGGGGCGGCAGGCAGCAGAATCCTGAACGTCGAGCCGCGCCCGACGGCGCTCTCGACCGAGATGTGGCCACCACTCTGCTTCACGATGCCGTACACCGTTGACAGCCCAAGCCCGGCACCCGTGCCCGTCGGCTGGGTCGTGAAGAACGGTTCAAAGACCCCGTCGCGGACGCCGGGCGGCATGCCGACGCCAGTGTCTGCCACCGAGAGCTCGACGTAGCGTCCGTCGAGGGTCTCGCCGTTCCCCGGTGTCCGTCGATCGACGGTGATCGTGCGCGTCGCGACGGTCAGGTGCCCGCCGTGCGGCATCGCATCGCGGGCGTTGACGGCCAGGTTGAGCAAGACCTGCTCGAGCTGACTCGGGTCGGCCTTCAACTGCGCGAGATCTGGTGCCAGGTCGGTGGCGACGGTGACGTCCTCGCCAACCAGCCTTCGCAGCATCACCTCGGCGCGGCGCACGATGTCGTTGAGGTTCACCAGGCGCGGCGCGAGGATCTGCTTCCGGCTGAAGGCGAGCAACTGGCGCGTGAGCCCGGCTGCGCGTTCGCCGGCCTCGCGCACCTGCGTGATCTTCTCGCGGCGGGGATCGTAGAGTTCGAGTTCCGACAACAGCAGGTCGGTGTAGCCGTTGATGACCGTCAGCATGTTGTTGAAGTCGTGTGCGACGCCGCCCGCGAGCTTGCCGACCGCCTCCATCTTCTGCGCCTGCTGGAACTGCTCCTCGAGGCGCCGTCGCGCGGTGATGTCCTGCGTGATGCCCGCCACCACCACCGGGCGTCCGTTGTCGTCGCGCTCGGTCGTCGACGCCGAGTACGCCCAGCGCACCTCGTTGCCGACGATGAGCCGGTGCTCGAACTCTGCCGCCTCGCCACCGATCGCCGCGCGCCAGACCTGGAGGCCACGCTCGCGATCGTCGGGATGGAGCAACCGGAACAGATCGGACGTCTGCCACGGGCCGTCGCCCTCGAGCCCGCACATGCGGCGCATCTCGTCTGACGGCTGGAAACGATTCGTCGAGACCTCGATCGTCCAGCTTCCGATGTGCGCAATTCGCTGCGCCCGCTGCAGGGTCGCCTCGCTGCGGCGCAGGGCGAGCTCCGCCGTCTTGCGCTCGGTCATGTCGCGCGCCAGCGAGAGGGCGACGCGCTCGTGCCCGAGGGTGAACGGGCGGATGCGGATCTCGACCGGTATCAGCGTCCCGTCCTTCCGCTTGTGCAGCGACTCGATCGTCTCGGTGGTGCCCTCGTCGAGGTGGGTGAGCAGTTGCTCCATCACGCCCTCGGTGATGACCGAGTCGAACATGTACGGCATCTGGCCGATGAGCTCATCGCGCGTGTAGCCGAGCGAGTCGCAGGCCTGCCGGTTCACGTCGAGGACGCGACCCAGGTGGTCGTGCAGGAAGAGGGCGTCTGACGCGTGGTCGACGAACATCCGGTAGCGTTGCTCGCTCGCGCGCAGACGCTCTTCGGCAAGCGTCCGCTCGGTGACGTCCTGTACTGTGCAGAGCATGCGGCCAAGGGTGCCGGCCGGGCCCGTCTCGGTGCGCCGGTGCATCTGGATCACGCGCTCGCTGCCGTCGGGGTGGAGGAACCGGTAGTCGATCGAGTCGACGCCGCCGGGAACCATGGCCTCGTCGCGGCTGCGTACCGCGTGTTCCCGGTCGTCAGGGTGCACGAACCGTTCGACGAACGACGCGAAGTCGAGCGCGGGAGCATCAGCCGGAAAGCCGAAGATCCTGTGCAGGGCCGGCGAGGCTGTCGCGGTGCCGCTCGCCACGTCGACCTCGAAGGAACCAATCCCGCCGAGTTCCTGTGCCTCGGCGAGCCGCGCCTCGCTCTCGCGGAGGGCGACCTCGCTGCGCCGGCGCTCGGTGACGTCGCGCGCGATGATCTGGATGGCCGGCGCGCCGTTGAACTCGCAGCGCCCCGCGTGGGTCTCGAGCAGGGTGTACGAGCCGTCGAGACGCCGTAGCCGGAGTTCGCTCAGGGCCCGGGCCTGCGTGCCGTCGAGCGTGCGGGCCTGGCGGACCAGGCTGCCGCTGACCTCGTCCGGGTGCAGGTGATCGTTCAGGACGCGGCCCACGAGTTCGGCCGGCGAACTGGCGCCCATCATGGTCGCGGCGACCCGGTTGGCGTAGACACAGCGCCCGTGCTGGACGATCGCGATGGCCTCGGGCGCGAGATCCAGCAGGTTGCGGTAGCGCTCCTCACTGGCTCGCAGGGCGTCCTCCGTGGCGCGCTGCTCGGTGATGTCCTGGGCCCACCCGAGCATCCCGCTGGCCTGACCGTCGGCATCGAACATCTGTTGAAGGCGTGCCTTCAACAGGACCGGATCCCCACTCTTGCGCCGGTCGAGGTGCTCGCCGCGCCACATGCTCCCGCGAGGGAGTGCGCGGACGAGTGCGGCGACGCCGCTCGCTGCGACATCCGGGAAGAACTCACCGAAAGGGTGGCCGAGCACCTCGTCGGCCGTCCAACCGAAGATCGCCGTCGCGCCGTGGTTCCAGTAGGTGATCGTTCCGGCGACGTCGACCACGACGATGGCGTCGCGCACGTTGGCCAGGAGCAGGGATTCAAGTGCCGTGAGGGCGGCGCCCGTGATGCGCGTGGGGTGAGTGCCAGGCGTCGGTGGCTCTGGTGACGATGACATCACGGTCCGTGGGGTCGCGCGAGCTGGCCGCCAGCTCGAGCACAACGCATCGTAGCACCCCGCCACCCCGAATTGGGGTCTGACCCGAAATGGCGGAAAAGCGGACGCAAACCGCCCGTTTCGACACCGGGTGTTTACGCTGTGTCGCGCGCGTGGTCCGGCCGCGCACGAAACGCGCCACTTTTTGCCGCATACTGGCGTTGTCGCGAGGACAACCATGGATGATGAGAGCCTGACCCCAATTCACGGATCGGCGAAGGCTCGAGGTGAAAGCGAGACGATCGCCGAGACGCGGCGGCTCGTGTTGCGGCCGTTCGACGACTCCGATGCGGCGTTCATCGTCGCGCTCCTCAATGACCCGGCCTTCCTGCAGTACATCGGAGACCGGCAGGTGCGCTCGCTCGCTGATGCTTCCGACTACAT
>JAEUQQ010000271.1 GCA_016789685.1 Acidobacteriota bacterium
CTCGAACTGCACACGCTGGGCGTTGATGGCGGCTACACGCAGGCAGACATCGTCGCCGTCGCGCGCGCGTTCACCGGGTGGACCATCGCCGGACCTCGCCAGGGCGGGCCGTTCGCGTTCGTGAACGCCCTCCACGACCGCACCCCCATGACGGTGCTCGGGCACGTCATCGACGAGGGCGGCATCGCCGACGGCGAGCGCGTGCTCGACATCCTCGCGACACACCCGTCGACGGCGCGCTTCATCGCAACGAAGCTGGCGCGGCGCTTCGTCGCCGACGACCCGCCGGCGGCCCTCGTCGAGCGCGCGGCGCAGGTGTTCCTCACGACGCGGGGCGACCTGCGCGCGGTCACGCGCACCATCATCACGTCGCCCGAGTTCTTCGCGCAGGCCGCGTGGCGCGCCAAGACGAAGTCGCCGCTCGAGTTCGTCGTGAGCGCGATCCGCGCCGTCGGTGGCCATGCCGACAACGCCATCACCGTCGCCCGTACGCTGCGCGAACTCGGGCAGCCGCTCTACCAGGCCCAACCGCCCACCGGCTACAAGGACACGGCCGACGCCTGGGTCAACACGGGCGCGTTGCTGGCGCGCATGAACGCGGCGCTCGCGCTGGCTGGCGGCCGCATGCGCGGCATCACCACGATGGCGGTACCTAGGGCGACACCCGACACGGTGCGCAGGGCGATGCTCGACGACGTCCTGGCCGGAGACGCCGCCAGAGCGACGCGCGACGCGCTGGCGCGAAGCCACGACCCCGCGCAGATCGTCGCCCTGACGCTCGGCTCACCAGACTTCCAGCGCCGATGATCGGCGCCTCGAGGAGCAGGTCATGACGTCACGGCGGGTCTTCCTCAAGCGCGGCGCGTGCGCGCTCGTGAGCCTCGGGTTCGCCCCGACGTTCCTGGCGCGCACCGCGCAGGCGGCGCCGGCGCGGAGCCGGATCCTCATCGCGGTGTTCCAGCGCGGCGCCGTCGACGGGCTCAACATGGTGGTGCCCTTCGGCGAACGCGCGTACTACCAGGCGCGTCCGACGATCGCCCTCCAGGCGCCACGACGCGACGACGGCGCACTCGACCTCGATGGTTTCTTCGGGTTCCATCCCCGGCTCGCCCCGCTCGAGCCGCTCTACGACGCCGGGCACCTGGCGATCGTGCACGCGTGCGGATCTCCTGATGCCACGCGGTCGCACTTCGACGCGCAGGACTACATGGAGAGCGCGACGCCTGGCGTCAAGAGCACCGACGAGGGGTGGCTGGCCCGCGTGCTCGCCGCACGGCGCGTGACGCACGACACGCCGTTCAGGGCCGTGGCCCTGGCGCAGCAGCTGCCCCGGGCGCTCCATGGGCGCGCGGGCGCGCTCGCGATTGGCGACCTGTCGCGCTTCGGCATCCGCGCCGCGGGTGCGGCTGCGTCGTTCGAAGCCGAGTACGCCAGCGCGGCCGACGCCGTCCTCACCCAGACCGGTACCGACGCGTTCGACGCCATCCGGATGATGCGGACGGCCGACCCGTCACGCTACGTGCCGGCCAATGGGGCCGCGTATCCGCGCTCGGCGTTCGGGAACGCCCTGAAGCAGATCGCGCAACTCGTCAAGGCCGACGTCGGACTCGAGATCGCGTTTGCCGAGACGGGGCAGTGGGATCACCACGTCAACGAAGGCGCGGCCACCGGTCAGCTCGCCACGCGCCTCGACGACTTCGGACGCGGCATCGCCGCCCTCGTGGCGGATCTCGGCGACCGGATGCACGACGTGGTGATCCTGACCATGTCGGAGTTCGGCCGCGCGGTGGCCGAGAACGGCAGCCGCGGCACCGACCATGGCCATGGAAACGCGATGATGGCCATCGGCGGAGGCGTGCGGGGTGGCCGCGTCTACGGCACGTGGCCGGGACTCGAGCGCGAACAGCGCTACGAGGGCCGGGACCTCGCCGTGACCACCGACTTCCGCGACGTGTTCGGCGAGGTCGTCGTCCGCCACCTGGGCGTGCGCGATCCGTCGAGCGTCTTCCCCGGTTACGCGATCTCGGCGGCACGTTTCCCGGGGATCTTCGCCGCATCCTGACGAAGGTAGAATGCGCGGCGTGCTGATCACCGACCTGCGCACCCCTCACGTGCTCGTTGACCGTCCACGGGTGTTCCGCAACCTCGCCCGCATGCAGGCCGCGGTGAAGGCGCGGGGGCTCGCGCTGCGTCCGCACGCAAAGACGCACAAGCTCGCCTGGCTGGCGCAGCAGCAGGTCGCGCACGGCGCGGTGGGCGTGTGTTGCGCGAAGCTCGGCGAGGCCGAGGCGCTCGCCTCGGCGGGAGCCTCGGACATCCTCGTGCCCTACCCGCTCAACCCGGTCAACGCCGGGCGCGTCGTCGCCCTCCAGGAACGCGTGTCGCTCTCGTTCGTCATCGACGATCTCGACGTGGCCCGTGCCTGGTCGGCTGCCATGCGCGACGCCGGGCGCCGCGCAGACGTGCTGGTCAAGATCGACGTGGGCTTCCACCGTTGCGGCATCGATCCTTCGCTGGTCGACCCGGTGCCGGTCATCGAGGCGATTTCGGCACTGGGCGGCCTGCGCCTGCGCGGCCTGATCAGCCATGCCGGCCAGTGCTACCACGCGCACCACGACGACGAACTCGCGCAGATGGCACGCGACGAACGCGACCTCATGGTCGGCATCGCCGAACGGTGCCGCGCCCGCGGCATCGCGATCGACACCATCAGCATGGGGGCCACGCCCATCGCGCGCCACTCGCTGGCCCTCGACGGGTTCACCGAGCTGCGGATCGGCAACTACGTCTACTTCGATCGCACGCAGGTCGGCCTGGGCGCCGCCACGTGGGACGACTGCGCGCTCACCGTCATCGCGATGGTGGTGTCGCGACCAGCGCCGGATCGGGTGATCCTCGACTGCGGCAGCAAGACGCTCTCGAACGACGGTGCGCGCGGATTCGGACAGATGCCTGGCTTCGGCGCGCTTGTTCCCGACATGATCGACAACACGCCAGATCCGTCGTGCACGCTCGAGCGCCTGTCTGAGGAACACGCGACGGTGCGCGTCAGCTCACGCAGCGCGCTGCGCATCGGCGATCGGGTGCGCGTCATCCCGAACCACTCGTGTGTCGTCTCGAACCTGGTCGACGAGGTCGCTGTGGTCGAGGGCAGGGACGTGGTCGATGTGCTGCCCGTAACGGCCAGGGGACGCATCAGCTGAACAGGCAGCCCATGGTGCCCGGCGAGGGCCCGACGAGCATTCCTGCGCCCGCGGCGATGCAATGGCGGTGACCGCAGCGCACGAAACGCCCGGGAGCCTCACCCGTGGGCTGGCGCCGACGGCGGATCCGTCACTCGCGTGTTCCTGATAGACTCTGGCCCGGAATGGCCAAGCAGGAATTGCCGGGCGACGCCCTCGGCCTGATCGAGACGCGCGGCCTGATCGGCATGATCGAGGCGGCTGACGCGATGTGCAAGACCGCCAACGTCGTCTTCGTCGGCTGGCAGAAGGTCGACGCGGGCCTCGTCACCGCGATCGTGCGCGGTGATGTGGGGTCGGTGAAGGCCGCGACCGACGCCGGGGCGGCCGCTGCCCGGCGCGTCGGCGAACTGGTCGGCGTCCACGTCATTCCCCGGCCCGCCGACGACGTCGAGCGGATCTTCCCGATTTCCTAGCCCGCCCGACGCCCAGCGCGTCGCACGCCGTGGCAGCTATTCGTAGACCACCGCGGTACCGCTCGCACTGACCATCAGCATCGTCCCGTTCCCAACCGTCTCGTAGTCGAGATCGACGCCGACCACGGCGTTGGCGCCGAGCGTGGTGGCCTGCTCCTGCATCTCGCGCAGGGCGATCTCCTTGGCCTTGCGAAGCTCGGACTCATAGGCGGCGCTGCGTCCGCCGACGATGTCGCGAATGCCGGCGAAGAGATCGCGGAAGATGTTGGCGCCGAGAATGGCCTCACCGCTGACGAGCCCGAGATACCGGGTGATGCGCTTGCCGTCGAGCGAGGGGGTCGTGGTGATCAACATGGGCGGGAGCCTCCGGGGCGGTCAGCGCGATGCGACCGCAGACGCTTGTCTCAGACGAACGGCGCGAACGCACGTTCCGCCGACGCCGCGCCCGCGACGTCGCGCGCGGTGATGCCGCCCTCGCTGTGGGTGGTGAATCGCAGGGTGACCGTCCGGTACGACCAGGCGACGTCGGGATGGTGGTCAGCGGCCTCGGCGGCGAAACCAAGGCGAACCACTGCCGCCATGGCGTCGGCGTACGAGCGGCAGGTGAAGGTCCGCTCGAGGGCCTCGCCGCGCCGCGTCCAGTTGCCGAGTTCCCGCAAGGCAGCGGTGACGTGCTCGTCAGACAGTAGAGTCATGGCCGGATCTCCAGTGATCCCGCTGCGCACGCATCGTGCATACGTATCATCTTGCATTCTACGCGGTGATAGACGCGTGGAACATCGATGTCGGACCCGCGCGCCCACCCGTCCCCGCACGAACGGGCCCTCCGGCACGCCGTCCTGGAGCCAGTCGCATGTCAGCCACACTTCCGTTTCCCCTGATCACGGCCGAAGACGCGGCCGCGCTCATCCCCAACGGTGCCCTGATCGGATTCTCGGGTTTCACGCCAGCCGGCGCGGCCAAGGTCGTGCCCCGCGCGCTCGCGGCGCGCGCCAAGGCCCTGCACGCGGCCGGCACGCCGTTCAAGATCCGCCTGCTGACGGGCGCGTCGACGGGCGCGGCCATCGACGAGGAATTGTCGCAGGCCGACGCCATCTCGTGGCGCTGTCCCTACCAGTCGTCGAAGCACCTCCGCGACCAGATCAACGCGCAGGAAGTGCAGTTCGTCGACATGCACATCTCGAACGTGCCGCAGAACCTCGCCTACGGCTTCTTCGGCGAGATGGAATACGCCGTCATCGAGGCGACCGACGTCACGCGCGACGGCCGCGTCTACCTGCCGACGTCGATCGGCATGACCCCGTCGCTCCTGCGCTACGCGAAGAAGATCATCATCGAGATCAACCGGTTCCATTCGCCGCGCGTGTCGGAGATGTCTGACATCGTGCTCCTCCCGCCGCCGCCCGACCGCGACCCGATCCCGATCCACACGGCGATGTCACGCATCGGCGTCCCCTACGCCTCGGTCGATCCGAAGAAGATCGTCGGCATCATCGAGCACTCGGAACCCGACGACGTCATGGGGTTCGAGGCGCCGTCGGCCTCGCACAGGCGCATCGCCGAGTTCGTGGTCGAGTTCCTGGTCAACGAAATGCGGGCGGGCCGCGTGCCGCGCGAGTTCCTGCCGCTGCAGTCGGGCGTCGGCAACGTCGCCAACGCCGTGCTGGCCGGCCTCGGCGAGTCGCCTGACATCCCGCCGTTTGAGATGTACACCGAGGTGTTCCAGGAGGCCTGCGTCGACCTCATGGAAAAAGGCCTGATGACCGGGGCGAGCACGACGGGCATCACGGTGAGCCCGCAGTCGCTGCAGCACATCTACGAGAACCTCGACTTCTTCATCCCGCGCATCATCCTGCGCCCGATGGAACTCTCGAACCACCCGGGCGTGATCCGGCGCCTCGGGCTCATCACGATGAACACGGCGCTCGAGATCGACATCTTCGGCCACGCGAACTCGACGCACGTGATGGGCACGCAGATGATGAACGGCATCGGCGGCAGCGGCGATTTCACGCGCAACGCGTACTTGTCGATCTACCTGTGCCAGTCGATCAACAAGGGCGGCAGGATCTCGGGCATCGTGCCGATGTGCTCGCACGTGGATCACAACGAGCACTCGGTGCAGGTCGTGGTAACCGACCAGGGGCTGGCCGACCTGCGGGGCCTCGGCGCCAACGAGCGTGCGACGACGATCATCGAGAAGTGCGCGCATCCGATGTACCGCGACTACCTGCACCGGTACCTCGAGACCGCGACCATGGGACACCTGCGGCACGACCTGTCGAGGTGCTTCGAGATGCACCAGCGGTTCATGGCCACCGGCTCGATGCAGGAGTAGCCCTCAGCTCGGCAGCGACACGCGGCGGCGGCAGCAGTCGGGCCCCCGCCGGGTGTCGCGACGCGTCCCGGGGTGCACGTCAGGCGGCAGACACGTCCTCGGTTCGTGACAGTGCTTGCAGTCTCGCGGCGATCGATCCGATGATCTGGATGAGAAAACCAGATCGAGCCGGGGCACGGGACTTGCGTGTTCGGGCGCGTGGAGAGTCAGCCGAACATGAGCTCGAGATTCCTCGCGGCGGTCATCATCGGAGGGGCGTGTGTCGCCGCAGCAGGCGGCGGCGCCTACCTGGCGGTCAGGCAGAGCGCGCAGGCCGCGCCCACAGCCGCGCTCGCCGGGCCTGCCGACCCGGCACCGCCCGTGCCCGCTGGCCAGGTCGCCGACATCACCGCCGAGCCGGCAGAACCGGCCGCGGCCAACCCGGCATCACCGGCCACCAGCATCGACACGCCGGCCGTTCGGCGCGCGGAGGCGCCCAACGCGCTCGCGGCCAGGAGCACGGCGGGGCGACGCCCCGGAGAAACTTCAGCGACGCCGGCGCCGGCCGCGACCGAGACGGCGCCCGCCGAGCCAGCATCCGCGGCGCCCGAGGTGGCACCAGCCGACACGCCATCGTCCGCGGCATCCGAGACGCCATCCCCCTACATCCCGTCGCGGCCGACGCTCGACGACACACCAGTCGAGACCGCGGCGCCAGCGCCACCGCAGGCCGGGCGGGATCTCGAGGAACTGCTGATCCCGGCTGACGCCGTCATCGGGGTGCAGATCGACCGGACCATCTCGAGCGACTTCGCCCGCGTCGAGGATCGCGTCGATGGGCGCGTCACACGTGACGTGCGGGTGGCCGGGCAGGTCGCCGTGCCGGCCGGCTCGAAGGTGCGCGGCTCGGTGACGTTCGCGGAACAGGGCGGCAAGTTCAAGACGCGGGCCCGGCTCGGCGTGCGCTTCCACACGATCCTGCTCGCCGACGGCTCGTCGATCCCGATCCAGACCGAGATCATCTTCCGCGAAGGCGCTTCGCCGGCTGGTGACGCACGCGCCAAGATCGGCGGCGGTGCGGTGGGCGGCGCCATCATCGGCGCGATCCTCGGCGGCCGGAAGGGCGCGGCTATCGGCGGGTCGCTCGGGGCGGGCGCGGGCACGGCGGCGGTGGCAGCCGGCGACAACAACCCCGCCGTGCTCCCGTCGGGCAGCACCGTGACCGTGAGGCTCAGCCGCCCGGCGACCGTGACGATCGAAAAACACTGAACCGTGCGCGCGCCCGGGCGACTTGCCGGGCAGGCCCGCGGGTTCGATCGGCCTCCCGTGCGGTACACGGGAGCGTGACGCGTCGCATGACACCGTGCGACCGCGCCGAAGCGCTTAGGTGGCCGCCAAACATCGTCTCTTGTGATACTGTCTGGCCACCGTGGCACGCCCAGACCTGCTGACCGTTGGCGAGGCGTTCGAAGACCTGATCTTCATCGGCCTTCCCATGCTGCCGCGTCCCGGCGAAGAGGTGAAGACGAGCCGCTTCGTCGCCACCGTCGGGGGCGGAGCCGTCATCTCTGCCGTCGCCGCCTCGCGACTCGGCCTCTCGTGCCGCGTCGTCACCGGCGTCGGCGACACCGGCCTCATGCGGCTCGAGCGCGAGGGCGTCAGTGTCGCCAACCTGCGCCATGCCGGCGAGCCGCACGCGATCTCGGCGGCCCTGTCGACGGCCACCAACCGCAGCTTCGTCACCTTCAACGGCATCAACGACGTGCTCGAATCGCGCCTGCCGGCCGCCCTCGAGCACGAAGACGCGCGGCACGTGCATTTCGCCTTCTACCCGCATTCGTGCGCGTTGTGGGAGGCTCACGTCCTCGCGCTGAAACAGCGGCGCATCACGACCTCGTGGGACTTCGGCTGGAACGAGTCGCTGCTCAACGACCGGCGCTTCCCGCACCTGCTGCGCTCGCTCGACTACGTGTTCCTCAACGAACAGGAAGCCGTGCTCTACGCGCGCCGGCACGACCTCGATGCCGCACTCGCGGTGTGGCGCGACGCCCCGACGAACATCATCGTGAAGCTCGGGGCCAAGGGCAGCTGCTGGCTCGGGCAGCGCACCGACCTGCACGCCCCGACGCACAAGGCCAGGGTCGTCGACACCACGGGCGCCGGCGATGCGTTCAACGGCGGCTTCCTGGCGGGCCTGCTGCGCGGGTTCGGCCACTCGGCGTGCCTGCGGCTCGGCAACTTCGTCGGCACGCTCTCGACGCGCAAGGCCGGCGGCCTCGACGGCCTGCCCGCGCTGTCTGACGTTCCGCCGGCATTCGCGGACCTCGTGCAGGCCGCGGCGCCCGCACCCGTTCCCCCCTCGCGCCGGCCGACACGGCGCACTTCCACTCGGCGATCATGAAACTCGCGATCATCGGCGGGGCCGGCATCCGCGTCCCGCTCCTCGTCAACGGCCTGGTGCAGTCAGACCTGCCGATCTCCGACATCGCGCTCTACGATGTCGACCAGGAACGCCTCCGCATCATCGGCCAGCTGGCGTCGCGCTTTTCGGGCACGGCGCGGCTCGCCGTCGCCTCGACCGTCGCCGAGGCCGTCGAGGGGGCCGATTTCGTCTTCATCAGCATCCGCGTCGGCGGCATCGCGGGTCGCGCGCGCGACGAGTCGATCGCCCTCGCGCACGGTGTCGTCGGGCAGGAGACGGTGGGCCCGGGCGGCTTCGCGATGGCGCTGCGGACCGTGCCCGCGCTGGTGGGCTATGCGCGCGAGGTGATGGCGCACGCGCCCGGCGCGTGGATCATCAATTTCACCAACCCCGTGGGCATCGTCACGCAGGCCGTGCGAACCGCCACCGGCGCCCGGGTGATCGGCATCTGCGACACCCCGACGGAGCTGTTCGAGGAAGTGGCGCACGTCCTCGAGGTTCCGTCGAACGAGTGCCACTTCGACTACATCGGGCTCAACCACCTGGGCTGGATCCAGGAGGTGTATCACCGCGGGATGCCGCAACTGCACCGGCTGTGGGATCGCCCCGACCTGCTCGCGGCGTGCTACCGCGCCCCGCTGTTCGAGATCGAGCGCCTGCAGCAGTTGCGCATGCTGCCGACCGAGTACGTCTACTACTACTACCGGTCGCAGCACGCCTACGAAAACGTCAGGCGCGCAGGCCAGAGCCGCGGCCAGGTCATCGAGCAACTCAACGACGCCCTGTTCCGCGACCTCGCCGCAGGTGTTGCCGATCCCGTCGCGCGATACGAACACTACCTGGCCGCGCGGAACGCGAGCTACATGCAGATCGAGTCGGGTGCCGTGCAGCCGCTGACGCGGTCGCCGTGGGCCGAGCTCACCGGCTACGAC
>JAEUQQ010000328.1 GCA_016789685.1 Acidobacteriota bacterium
CGCACGTACATCTCGAGCACGTCGGTGCAGCGCTGGGTGAACTCGCGGATGGCGTCGGGATGCGTGGGGTCTGGCGGCTCGACGGGATGCTCGTAGATCATCCGGTAGCGCCCGTCGGGCAGCGGCAGCGCAAACACGGGAATCACCGGCGCGCCCGTGCGCAACGCCAGCGCAGCCACCGCCGATGTCGTGGCCGCCGGCCGGTTGAAGAACTCGACGTTGACGGCATCGGCGCCCGAGATGTGCTGGTCGATCAGCACGGCGACGCCGTGGTTCTGCTGCAGGGCACGCAGGATCCGGCGCGCGCCGCCCTGCCGGTAGATCACGTAGTTGCCGGTCGATCCGCGCACCTGCTCGACGAGCGCGTGCAGCAGCGGGTTGTCGAGCGCGCGCGCCACGACCGCGATCGGCGGCTGCTTCATGGCATGCGCGATCGCCTGCAGTTCCCAGAACCCGAAGTGCCCCGTGATGAACAGGGCCCCCTTCCCCGCCGCCGTGGCCGCGACCGCCCGTTCGATGCCGTCGAACTCCACGAGCGCCAGCTTCTGCGCGTGCGACAGGCCGTGGAAGCGCAGCAGTTCGATGAGCAGGCGGCCGAAGTGCCGGAAGACGCCCCGCGCGATGCGCCGGATCTCGTCGGGGGGCTTGTGGGGAAACGACCCGGCGAGATTCGCGCGCGCCAGCAGGCGATGCGGCCGGTCGATGGCGTGGAAGGCCAGGCCGATCGCGTCGCCGACGCGCAGCGCCAGCGACTGCGGCAGCCGGCGCACGACGCCCGACACGGCGGCGACCACCGCGTACTCTGCACGATGCCTGACCGAGATGCTCACGATGTCGTGCGTCCAGGGGCCACCACGGGCCAGTTGGGTTCGCCGCTGCGCTCGCGACGCACCTCGGCGAGACGCTCGGCGAGGATCTCGCGCACCTGCGCGGCGGGCCACGACAGCTCGAGTGGCACCCACGCGACCGGCAACGGCAGCGGCCGCCACGGCAGCAGGCGCATCATGTCTTTTTCGGTGGTGAGGATCAACGCGGCGCCGTGGCGGGCCGCCACCGCGGCCATGCGCGCCACGTCGTGCCGGGAGAACCAGTGATGGTCGTCGAACGCGATCGTCTCGACGACGTTCCAGCCGCCGGCCGTGAGGGCGTCGAAGAACCTGGCCGGGCCCGCGATACCGGCCATCGCGACCACCGGCGCGCTGCGCGGCACGCGCGGCGGTGTCGCCCAGGGCTCGGCGAGGCGCGGCACGCCGAGGTCGCGCGCGATGCCGAGCACGTGGTGCGCCGGAATCCCCAGCGACACGGCGCACTCGGTCACCGTGGGCAGCGCCTCGGCGTCGGTGAACACGACGTCGGCGTCGGCCAGGGCCACGAGCGGCTCGCGCAGGCGCCCCGACGGCATCATCGCGCCCCGCGTCACGTCGTCTTCGGTCACCACGACGCAGTCGAGGTCACGTTCGAGCCGGTGGTGCTGGAACCCATCGTCGAGCAGGTGGACCGTGCAGCCCAGGCGCGACTCGGCGACCACCGCCGCGAGCACGCGATCGGCCGCGACGACGACGGCCACGTCGCCGAGCGAACGCGCCAGCATCAGCGGCTCGTCGCCCGCGGCCTCGACATCGGCGTGCAGCCTGACGCCGTCGTGGACGACCAGCAGGTCGCGCCGCCGATCGCGCCGCGCGTAGCCGCGCGTGAGGATGGCGGGCCGCTCGCCCATCTCGACCAGGAGGCGCGCCATGGCGGCGACCAGGGGCGTCTTGCCGCGCCCGCCGACCGCGAGGTTGCCGACCGAGATCACCGGGCGAATGACACCGGCGCGACGGCCGGGATCCTTGCGGAACCACCGGCGCCGCGCCAGGGCGAGCGCGCCGTGCAGGTCGGCAATCGCGCTCATCTGACCTTCGGGAAGTGGTGGACCACCGCGCCGCGCGGCGGGGTGGCGGGCAGCAGGCGGCCCAGCACGGCAAGCGTGCGCTCGGTGGCGCCGCGGTTGGCCTCGACGATGCCCTTGGCGGTCGCGCCGAGCGTGGCACGGCGCATCGGGTCGTCGAGCAGCGCGGCGAGCGTGTCGGCCAGTTCGCCGTCGGACCCGACCTGCACGGCGCCGTGCTGGTCGAGGAAGGTGCGGGCGATGTCGGCGAAGTTCTCCATGTGCGGGCCGAACACCACCGGCTTGCCGTGCGCGGCCGGCTCGAGGATGTTGTGCCCGCCGGCCCGCACGAGGCTGCCGCCGACGAAGACGACCGTGGCCACCTCGAACAGCGCCGCGAGTTCGCCGATCGTGTCGAGCACGATGACGTCGGCCTTCGGCTCGACATCGATGGCCAGCGCCGTCCGGCGTTCGACCTTGAAGCCCTCGCTCGCGCAGAGGGCGACGACGTCGGCAAACCGCTCCGGGTGGCGCGGCACGAGGATCAGCAGCGCATCGGGGTGCTTGAGGCGCGCCCGCCTGAAGGCGCGGAGCACCGGCTCGTCTTCGCCCTCGAGCGTGCTCGCGGCGATGACGACGGGGCGGCCGAGCCGGACCTTGAAGAAGCGGAGGACGCGGTCGCGGGCGCCGAGGGCGGGATCCACGGCGTCGAACTTGAGGCTGCCGGTGACGACCACGCGGTCGGGGTCGGCGCCAAGGGCGATGAACTTGTCGGCGACGTCCCTGGTCTGCACGGCGAGGGCATCGAGGTCGCCGACAACGCGCCGCATGAACGGGCGCACCAGCCGGTAGCGGCCGAACGAGCGCGGCGAGAGCCGGCCGTTGACGAGCATGGTGGTGATCCCGCGGGCGCGGCAGGCCCGGAGGACGTTGGGCCACAGCTCGGTTTCCATGACGAGCAGCGCCTGGGGCCTGAGGACGTCGAGGAAGCGCCCGACGGCGCCCGGCAGGTCGATCGGGAAGTAGCAGACGCCGTCGACGGGCTTGAGCCTCGTCTGGGCGATGGCCTGTCCGGTGGCGGTGGTGGTGGTGACAAAGACCTTGAGGGTCGGATAGCGCTCGCGCAGGCCCGCCAGGAGCGGCCGGGTCGCGACGGCCTCGCCCACCGACACGGCGTGGATCCAGATGGACGGGTCGCCATCGACGTTGATGCCGACGGGGACCCGTCCGAGCCGTTCGGCGAGGCTGCCGACGTACTTGCCATGGCGGAACGCCTTCCAGGCGAACCAGGGCAGGGCGACGAGGGCGGCGAGGCCGGCGATGAGGGTGTAGGCGAGATACGTAGGGCAGCGCTCCGGCCGAGGAGCGAAGGATAGACGCCGGGGGTGATCAACACAAGTCGTCACACGGTATAGAATCGGGGCTCGCGAGGGCCCTGCCCCGAGTCTGCGGGAGGCCCCATCTAGCACCGCGCCCGGTCTTCTCGCATTCCCGCGATCGTCTCCGCGCGCACTTCCGGAGGTTCTTCCCCATGGGCATCAAGGTCGGTATCAACGGCTTCGGACGCATTGGCCGCAACATCATGCGCGCGTCGCTGGCGAGCGGCGGCATCGACTTCGTGGCGGTCAACGACATCACCGACACCAAGACGCTGGCGCACCTGCTCAAGTACGACTCGATCCTGGGCAACCTCGACGCGACGATCGAGGCCGGCGACGGCTGGATCAGCGTGAACGGCGACAAGTTCCAGGTGCTGTCGCAGAAGGATCCGGCGGCGCTGCCGTGGAAGGATCTCGGGGTCGACGTCGTGTTCGAGGGCACGGGCAAGTTCACCAAGCGCGACGACGCGGCCAAGCACATCGCCGCCGGCGCCAAGCGCGTCATCATCACCGCGCCGGCCACCGGGCCCGATGGCACGTTCGTCATGGGCGTCAACCACGAGCAGTACGATCCGGCGGCGCACACGGTCATCTCGAACGCATCGTGCACGACCAACTGCCTGGCGCCGTTTGCCAAGGTGCTCAACGACCAGTTCGGCATCCTCCGCGGCTGGATGACCACCATCCACGCGTACACCAACGACCAGAACCTGCTCGACCTGCCGCACAAGGATCTGCGCCGGGCGCGTGCGGCCGCGCTGTCGATGATTCCGACGACGACGGGCGCCGCCAAGGCCGTGGGCGAAGTGCTGCCCGCGCTCAAGGGCAAGCTCGACGGGTTCGCGATGCGCGTGCCGACGCCCAACGTGTCGGTCGTCGACCTGGCCGTACTGGTCGAGAAGAAGACCAGCGCCGACGAGATCAATGCCGCGTTCCGCGCGGCCGCGGCCGGCCCGATGAAGGGCGTCCTCGCCGTCGAGGACTCGCCGCTGGTGTCGATCGACTTCCGCGCCAACTCCAACTCGTCGATCGTCGACAGCGCCTACACCAAGGTGATGGGCGGCGATTTCGTCAAGGTGCTGTCGTGGTACGACAACGAGTGGGGCTACTCCTGCCGGTGCGTCGACCTCGTCAAGTACATGGCGAGCAAGGGCCTGTAGGTCGCGTCATGGCCACCCGGTCGATCACCGACCTGGCACTGCGAGGTCGGCGCGTGTTCATGCGCGTCGACTTCAACGTGCCGATCAAGAACGGCGTCATCAAGGACGACACGCGCATCCGCGCGTCGCTCCCGTCGATCACGTACGCGCTCGAACAGGGCGCCACGCTCATCCTGGCCTCGCACCTCGGCCGGCCCAAGGGCGGGCCGAGCCCCGAGTTCAGCCTGAAGCCGGTCGCGACGCGGCTGTCGGAGCTGCTCGGCCGCGAGGTCGTGTTTGCCGACGACTGCATCGGCCCCGTCGCCGAGGCGGCCATCGCACAGGCTGCGCAGGCGGGGCACGTCGTCCTGCTCGAGAACGTCCGCTTCCACGCCGAGGAAGAGAAGAACGTGCCCGCGTTCGCGCAGCAGCTGGCGGCCCTCGCCGATGTCTACGTGAACGACGCGTTCGGCTCGGCGCACCGCGCGCACGCCTCGACCGAGGGCATCGCGCACCTGGTCACGGAGTCGGCGGCGGGCTTCCTCATGGCGGCCGAAGTGTCGTACATGGGCAAGGCGCTGACGTCGCCGGATCGGCCGTTCGTGGCCATCCTCGGCGGCGCCAAGGTGTCTGACAAGCTCGAGGTCATCGAGAACCTGCTCGGCAAGGTCGACGCGTTGATCATCGGCGGCGCCATGGCCTACACGTTCTTCAAGGCCAACGACGTGCCGGTGGGCAAGTCACTGGTCGAAGCCGACCTCGTCGACACCGCGCGCGATCTGCAAGCCAGGGCGAAGGCTCAGGGCGTGCAGTTGCTGCTCCCGACCGACCACGTCGTCGCCGAGAAGCTCGAGGCGGGCGTGCCGGTCGAGACGCTGACGGTCGGCGACCCGGCCATCGGCGAGCGGATGGGCCTCGACATCGGTCCCGAGACGGCGAAGCGGTACGCCGACGTCATCGCCAGCGCGAAGACGGTGGTCTGGAACGGCCCGATGGGCGTGTTCGAGATCGACGCGTTCGCGAAAGGCACCAACGCCGTGGCCGAGGCGGTGGCCAGCGTGTCGGGCACGACCATCATCGGCGGCGGCGATTCGATCAGCGCCGTGACGAAGGCGGGCGTGGCCAGCCGCATCAGCCACATCTCGACGGGCGGCGGCGCGTCGCTCGAGTTCCTCGGCGGGCGTACATTGCCCGGCGTCGCGGTGTTGCCGACGGCGTAACGATGTGACGGCGTAACCTCGTGGGGGCGCATCATGATGCGCCGCCGCGAGGGTTGCGCCCCCCGTTGACGTTACCGACCTCGTCAGGGCGCATCATGATGCGCCCCTACATGTGGTCCGAAGGATTCTTACATGGCTCGTCGTCCGTTTTTCGCTGCCAACTGGAAGATGTTCAAGACCATCGGCGAGGCCGTTGCGTGGGGCCGCACGTTTCGCGAACTCACCCGCGACGTTGCCGACCGCGATCTCGTCGCCGCGGCCCCGTACACCGCCCTGGCGTCGCTGGCCGCCGAAGTGAAGGGCTCGAACGTGGGCGTCGCTGCGCAGGACGTCTACTTCGAGAAGGAAGGCGCGTTCACGGGGGCCGTCAGTGCCCTGATGATCAAGGACGCCGGCGCGGCGTATGCGATCGTGGGCCACTCGGAGCGCCGCCGCATCTTCGGCGACACCGACGCGTCGGTGAACCGCAAGACGCACGTCGCGATCGCCAACGGCATCATCCCGATCGTGTGCATCGGCGAAACGCTCGAGGAACGCGAGGCCAACCAGACGTTCGACGTGCTCGACCGGCAGATCAAGGCGGGCCTCGACGGCATCACGGGCGAGCAGGTGGCGGCGCTGGTCATCGCCTACGAGCCCGTGTGGGCGATCGGCACGGGGCGCAACGCGACGCCGCAGCAGGCGGGCGACGCGCACGCGCACATCCGCTCGCGCATCCGCCAGTGGTTCGGCGGCGACGCGGCCGACGCGGTGCGCATCCTCTACGGCGGCTCGGTGAAGCCCGACAACGTCGCCGAGTTGCGCGCGCAGCCCGACGTCGACGGCGCCCTGGTGGGTGGCGCCAGCCTGGATCCGGCGTCGTTTTTCGCGATCGCCTCCCGGGGCTGAGGTCACCGCGACCAGGCGGGGTGGGTGGCTTGACTCCTGCGGCGGATATGTCTACAAACGGCTGCCCACGGGCCCGGTAACCCGATGCTGACAGGCAGCCTCTTCAGGCGCCTCATCCCCCCGCTCGTCCTCGTCATCGCCCTGCTGACCGTGGTGGTCACGTTCGTCGGCCGGTCGAAGATGAACGACGCCCTCACCGACCGCGCCCGGCGGCGCGCGGTGGCGTTGTCGGCCGTCGAGCGTGACGGGATCCTGCGGCTGATGCGGGCGGGCGCCCACAGCGACCTGCAGTACGTGCTCGAGCAGATCGGGCGCAGCCCCGACATCGACGTCGTGCGGCTCGTGCGCCCCGATGGCCTCGTCTCGTCCTCGTCGCATCCGCACGAGACCGGATCGCTGCTGCCCGGCCACGTGGTCCAGGCCGACGGGGACGGCGATCTCATGCGGATCACGGCCCGGGCAGAGGCGCCGCCCAGCCTCGTCGTGCACGTGGTGCAGCCGTTCAGGAACACGCCCGAGTGCCAGGAGTGCCACCGCGAACAGGGCCCGGTGATCGCGTGGCTCGACATCGACGTCGACGTCAACGAGCACGCCATCGGGTTCGCCACGTTCACGTCGTTGAGCGCGGCCCTCGGCGGGCTCTACCTGCTGGCGGCCGTCGGCATCCTCGTGCCCGGCCTGCGCCGCGCCGCGCTCTCGCCGCTCAAGCGGCTCACCGACGCCATGGGCCTGGTGCGCGACGGCGACCTCGCCGTCTCGGTCGCGCCCGCGGGGACGCGCGAGATCGACACCGTCGTGAGTGGCTTCAACCGGATGGTGGGGGATCTCAAGCAGGCACGCGCCGTCGAGGAGGAAGCGCGGCGGAACCAGATGGAGCGCGTCGAGCAGCTCGCGGTCGTCGGCGAACTCGCGGCGGGCCTGGCCCACGAGGTGCGGAACCCGCTATCGGGCGTCAAGGCGGTGCTCGACGTGCTCACCCGCGAGTGCGAGGATGAGTCGCGCAAGCGCGTGCTCAAGGACGCCTCGGGCGAGCTGGTGCGCATCGATCAGATCCTCAAGGAACTGCTGCAGTTTGCCCGGCCCAAGCCGCCGGCGATCCAGCCCTTCGGGTTCAACGACCTGGTGCGCGATGCCGTGGCGCTGTCGTTCACCGGTGGCGTGGGGCAGCCCCGCGCGCGGTGCGACCTCGACGAGACGCTGCCGACGGCGATGGGCGACGCGGGGCAGATTCGCCAGGTGCTCGTGAACCTGCTGATCAACGCGCAGCACGCGGCGATGCGCGGCGGCGAGGTGGTCGTCTCGTCGGGCCAGGGCGACGGATACATCTGGTGTCGCGTCCAGGACGATGGGCCGGGCGTGCCGATCGACCGCGCCGAGACGATCTTCAAGCCGTTCTTCACGTCGAAGTCGCGGGGCACCGGGCTCGGGCTGTCGATCAGCCGTCGCATCATGGAGATGCACGGCGGGCGGCTCGTGCTCGACAATCCGGGCATGCAGGCCGCGTCGTTCACGTTCATGCTTCCCTCGGCCCCACCCGCCGCGTCGTAGCCGATGTCTGCCGCCTCCATCCTCGTGGTCGACGACGAACCCCTGCAGCGATGGGCGGTGCGCGAGCACCTGCAGGCCTGGGGCTACCTGGTGACCGAGGCCGACAGCGCGGGCACGGCCCTGGCCTCGTATCGAGCCCAGTCGCCCGACCTCGTGTTGCTCGACCTCAGGCTCGGGGCCGACAGCGGCCTCGACGTGCTGCGTGACCTGCGCGAAATCGATCCGTCGGCCGCCGTGATCATGGTCACGGCGCACGGTGACCTCGAGGACGCCGTCGGCGGCTTCAGGCTCGGCCTCACCGACTTCTTCAAGAAGCCGCTCGACTTCGAGGCGCTGCAGGTCGCGTTGAAGTACCGCTTCGACGCCATGCGGCTGCGGCAGGAGGTCGATCACGAGCGCAAGGCCCGTGCGGGCGACGCCGAGATCGTGGGTACCTCGCCGGCCATCACGGCCGCCATCCGGGTGATGCACAAGGTCGCGGCGAGCGAGGCGACGACGGTGCTGCTGCAGGGTGAGAGCGGCACGGGCAAGGACTTGTTCTCGAAGGCCCTGCACGAGCACAGCGCGCGCCGCGACGGGCCGTTCATCGCGGTCAACTGCGCGGCGCTGCCCGACGCCCTGCTCGAGTCGGAGTTGTTCGGCCACGAGCGCGGCGCGTTCACCGACGCCAAGGCGATGAAGAAGGGCGTGTTCGAGCTGGCCGACGGCGGCACGCTGTATCTCGACGAGATCGGCGAGCTGAAGCCGGCGTTGCAGGCCAAGCTCCTGCGCGTGCTCGAGACGATGACGTTCAGGCGCGTGGGCGGGTTGCGCGACATCACGGTCGACACGCGCGTCGTCGCGGCGAGCAACCGGAACCTCGAGCAGGGCGTGCAGTCAGGCGAGTTCCGCAGCGACCTGTACTACCGGCTCGGCGTGATCCAGGTGCACCTGCCGCCGTTGCGCGAGCGCCGCGACGACCTGCCGCTGCTGGTCGAGCACTTCGTGTCGCGGCTGGCGGTGAAGCTGCGGAAGCGGCCGATGACCGTGGCGCCGGCGACGCTCGAGGCGTTCAGCCGCTACGACTGGCCGGGCAACATCCGCGAACTGCGCAACGCGCTCGAGCGATCGATCATCCTCGAAGACGGCGACGCGATCACGCCCGAGTACCTGCCCCCGCAGATCACGGCCCCGACGCCCGGCCCGACCAAGCCCGTCTCGGCCTTCGTCCTGTCGGCCAGCGGCACCTCGCTCGAGAAGATGGAAGAGAGCCTGGTGCGGCAGGCGATCCAGATGGCCGACGGGAACCAGACGAAGGCGGCGAAGCTGCTCGACATCAGCCGCGATGCGTTGCGGTACAAGCTCAAGAAGCTGGGGCTGCTGGGGAGCGAGGAGGAGTAGGACGCCGTTGCCAGGCCCCTGATGCGCAGACACGCTGCCATCGCCGTCCGTCGCCCGCAGCCGATCGCCCGCCCCGGCACGAAACTTGTTACTCCGCTCCCCGTTGGTGTCTCCCGTGCACGCGCGCGCAACCATCCTCGTCGCCGATGACGAACCCCTCACCCGGTGGGCCCTGAAGCGCACCCTGGAACAGGCGCACCTCGAGGTGGCGCTCGCCAGCTCGCGTGACGCGGTGCAGGATCTGCTGGCCACGGGCGAGTTCGACGTCGTCGTCCTGGCCAACGAACTGCGTCACGAGTGCATGCTGGGCGTGCTCGCGGCCCTTGCGGGCCCTCCCCGGGCACAGGGCCTGGTCATCCTCTACGATGGCGACAGTGCCGAGGAACTCCAGCGGGTGATTCCCACGGCGGTGGTCGTCCAGAAGCCATTTGGCCTCGAGGCGGTAACGGCCGCGGTCGAGGGATTCCTCGAACCGACGCGAGAGGCATGCTGAGCGCGATGTCCCTGGGCCTACGTCATCTGACGCAGCGACTGCGCGGAATCACGCACCTCGGACGTCGTGCGGGGATGGTCGTCGCCTGCGCAGGGGTGCTGGCGGGGATGGCCGTGCCGGCGGCGGCGCAAGTCCGCGTGACCTACCTGCATCGCCTGTCGAACTTCGAGGGTCAGGTGCCCTACGACTGGGGCCAGGTGTTCGTCGACCAGGCGCGCGACGAGACGTATGTCATCTACCTGAACCGGATCCGGGTGTTCAACGCGAGCGGCATGGAGACATACCGGTTTGGCGACGATCTCGACCTCGGCGAGATCATCGACGGCGCTGTGGATGAAGGGGGCGACATCCTGCTGCTGTCGTACCGGGCGGGGCGGCCGATGGTGACCCGCTGCAACTTCCGCGGAGTCCCTGTCGGCCCGGTGGAGATCACGGGACTCCCCGAGGGGGTCTCGTTCCGGCCCAACCGGGTGGTGTTCAGGGGCGGGCTGCTCTACTTCGCGTCGCTGGGGGCGGCCGATGTCGTGGTGACCGACGCGACGGGGGCCTTCCGCGAGTACATCGACCTGCTCGGGGCGATGGAGGTGTCTGACAACCGCCGAGGCGACGTGGCGTTGTTTGGATTCACGGTCGACGAGGCGGGCAGCATCTACGTCACGGTGCCGGTGCTCTTCAGGGTGTACAAGCGGTCGCCCGACAAGACGATGACGTCGTTTGGGCGCTCGGGGTCGGCAGCGGGCCGCTTCGGGGTGATTGCCGGGATCGCGGTCGACCGGCAGGGCCGCGTGATCGTCGCCGACAAGCTCAAGAGCGTGGTGATGGTCTTCGACAAGGACTTCACGTTCCTGAGCGAGTTCGGGTATCGGGGCGCACGTCCCGAGAACCTGATCGTGCCCGACGACCTCGCGATCGACGGGCGCGGGCAGCTGTTCGTGACGCAGGCGCGGAAGCGCGGCGTGAGCGTGTTTTCGCTCACGGGCGAGTAAGCGCGACGCGGCCTGCGCGATTTCGCGCAGGTGCGTGGAATCCCCCACCCTCGTGGCGGCGCGGCCAGTGTCCTGCCGGCATGACACCTCAGTAAGCCTTTTATCTGCAACAGCTTCTCGCCTCGAACCGAACGTCGCGATCTTGGCCCTCGCGTTGCATTGTCTTGTGCCGCGGCGGATCCCCCCCCACGCGGGTTCGCAGTCATCGTCATGCAAGGCGGGCCGCCGCACGGTTTGTTCGTCCTCCGAAAAGGGCAAGCCCATCGTGAGGTGGGGGCGCAAAGCCGACGGGTCCACGCGGGTGGATGGCCGGGCTGCCGGAGACACGGGTAGCAACGGTGGGAAACATCCTGGAGGATGGAATGAAGACACTGAGAATTGGCTTTGCCGTGCTGAGCGCAACGCTGATGGTGCTGGCGTATTCGAGCCGGCCCGCCGCGTTCCACTCGGGCGGTGTCGCCGAATGCAACGGTTGCCACAGCATGCACGCGGCCAAGTCCGTGGGCGGCCTGCTGCTGGTCGGCAGCGACCAGAGCTCGACCTGCCTCGTGTGCCATCAGAGCGCG
>JAEUQQ010000322.1 GCA_016789685.1 Acidobacteriota bacterium
GGCATCGGCCTCGACGAACTGCGCGCGGCCCTCTCGGCCCAACTCGAGGCCGCCGGGCCAGCGATGCCCGGGAGCCTGCCGCCCCCTGCCGACGGCGGCATCAACGAGCTGACACAGTGGGCCGATCAGCTCGTCGAGCGCAGCGTGGGCGGCGCGGCCGCCGTGGGCGGCGCCACCGACACCTTCACCGAGCGCCTCGACGCGGCCTTCACGCATCCGGTGATCGGCGTGGCGATGTTCGTCCTCGTCATGAGCGGGATGTTCTACACGTTGTTCACGCTCGCGGCGATCCCGATGGACCTGATCGAGGCGACCTTCGCCCAGCTCGGCACCATCGTCGGCCACGTGCTGCCGCGCGGGGCACTGCACGACCTGGTCGCCGAAGGCATCATCGGCGGCATTGCGGGCACGGTGGTCTTCCTCCCGCAGATCTGCCTGCTGTTCTTCCTCATCAGCCTGCTCGAAGACACCGGCTATCTCGCGCGCGCGGCGTTTGTCATGGATCGGCTGCTCTACCGGTTCGGCTTGCCTGGCCATGCGTTCGTGCCGCTGCTGACGGCGCACGCGTGCGCGCTGCCGGGCATCATGTCGGCGCGGCTGATTCCCGATCGCCGCGATCGCCTGGCGACCATCCTGATTGCGCCGATGATGAGCTGTTCGGCGCGGTTGCCGGTCTATGTGCTCCTCACGAGCCTGCTCTTCGTCGATCGCCCGGTGCTGGCCGGCCTCGCGTTTGCCGGCTGCTACCTGCTCGGCGCGGCAATGGCGCTGGCCACCGCGTTCGTCTTCGGCCGGTCGGTGCTCAAGGGCCGCGCGCGCCCGATGGTGCTCGAGCTGCCGTCGTACAAGGTGCCCTCGTTCACCAACGCAGTGCTGGCGGCCAAGGACCAGGGGCTCGCGTTCCTGCGGACGGCGGGCACGATCATCATGGCCATCTGTGTCGTCATGTGGTGGCTGAGCGCCTACCCCAAGGCGACCACCCCGGTCGAGGTCGAGCAACTGCGCGCGTCGGCCGAGCGGCTGAGCGATGAGGGCTCGCGCGAGGCCGCCCTCGCCGCGGCCGACGCGATGGAAGACCGCTCGACGCAGGTCGGGTCGTTCGCCGGATCGATCGGGCGCACGCTGCAGCCGCTGTTCGCCCCGCTCGGTTACGACTGGCAGCTCACGATGGGCGTCATGACGAGCTTCCTCGCTCGCGAGGTCTTCGTGTCGACGATGTCGGTGCTCGTCGGTGCGGGCGGCAGCGACGACGTCGGCGACGAGGGGGTACTGGGACGCATCCGCACGGCCACGCGCGACGATGGGCGGCCGTTGTTCACGCGCGCGACCAGCGCCAGCCTGCTCGTGTTCTTCGTGCTGGCGATGCAGTGCCTGCCGACGCTGGCGGTGACCCGTCGCGAAACGGGCAGTGCGCGCTGGGCCGGCCTGCAGCTGGTCTACATGTCGACGCTGGCGTACGTGATGGCGTTCATCACGTTCCAGGGATTGCGGGCGCTCGGCATCGAGTGATGCCCGTGGACCCGATGGAGCTGCGCGGGATCATGCTGGGATCGTGGCAGGACGTGCTCGTCACGCTCATTGCGGCAGGTGCCGTGGGCGTCGTGGTGCGCCCGCTGATTCCCACCCGCTGGCGTCGCCGCGCTGAGTCGGCGTCGGCGTGTTCGCATTGCGCCGCCGGTAACGCCTGCGCCGCGTCTCCACCCGTCTCGGTGGCGTCGGCGCCCGTCATCCGCATCCAGCGCCAGTCACCGCCGAAGTAGCCTGCCCCGCTCGTCGGCGTGCCGCCATCACGTGGCCTGCGGCTGGCGGCAGCGGCGCCCGAGCGCCGCAGGCAACCGGGTGCCGCCGCCAGGCGGCGGTGATTCGTCTACAATCGGCGAGTCCGACTCATCTGCACGTTCAGTTCACGGAGGCCGCTCGATGCGCGCTCGCGTCAGTCGTTTGCCAGTCGTCCCGCTGGTGGTCGCCCTTCTCCTCGTCGTCGCCGGCATCGCCGCCGGCACGTACACGGTCGGGGCGCAGGCGTCCGCCATCGACGCCTCGCAACTCGCCGGCCTGAAGCTCCGCACCATCGGCCCGGCCAACATGAGCGGCCGCATCGTCGATCTCGCGGTCGTCGAGTCGGATCCCTACGTGATCTACGCCGCCACCTCGACGGGCGGCCTGTGGAAGACGTCAGACAACGGCGTGACGTGGGCACCGGTCTTCGAGCACGAGGCCGTGCACTCCCTCGGCACGGTGACGGTGCACCAGGCCAATCCGAGCATCGTGTGGGTAGGCACCGGCGAGGCGGCAAACCGGCAGAGTGTCGGCTGGGGCGACGGCGTCTACAAGTCGGTCGATGCGGGAAAAACGTGGACGAACATGGGCCTGCGCGATTCGAAGCACATCGCCCGGATCGTCGTGCACCCCGCCAATCCCGACATCGTGTTCGTCGCGGCGACGGGCCACCTGTGGGGCCCGAACCCGGAGCGCGGCCTCTACCGGTCGCTCGATGGCGGGCGCGCCTGGACGCGCGTGCTGGGCATCAATGACGACACCGGCGTCACCGACGTGGCGATGGATCCTGCTGATGCCTCGGTGATGTACGCGGCAGCGTACCAGCGGCGGCGCTCGGCGTTCGGATTCCACGGCGGCGGCCCGGGCAGCGGCCTCTACAAGTCGACCGACGGGGGCGCCACGTGGCGCCTGCTCACGAACGGCCTGCCGGCAGGCGACAAGGGCCGCATCGGGATCTCGATCTACCGCAAGGATCCGCGCGTGGTCTACGTGAGCGTCGAGCAGGGCGAACGCTACAACGCGAGCACGGCCTACGAGCAGCGGAAGGCCGGGATCTACCGTTCGGACGACAAGGGCGAGACGTGGTCGCACATGAGCGACTGGAACCCGCGCCCGATGTACGCGAGCCAGATTCGCGTGGACCCGAACGACGACAGGCGCATCTACATGGTGAACGCGTACAGCTTCTCTGACGATGGCGGGAAGACGTTCACGGTACCGCGGCAGTCGCTGCACGGCGACGACCGTGTGGTGTGGATCAACCCGCGCGATTCACGGCATGTGATCAAGGGCGACGACGGCGGCATCGGGATCAGCTACGACCGCGGGCTCAAGTGGCTGTATGTCTCGTCGCTGCCGGTGAGCCAGTTCTACCGGATCGACGCGGACATGCAGACACCGTACTGGGTGTACGGCGGGCTGCAGGACAACGGCAGCTGGGCGGGGCCGAGCGCGACCTACACGACGTGGGGCGTGCTCAACGAGCACTGGCAGCGCACTGGCGGGGGCGACGGTTTCTTCAACGTGATCGACCGCAGCGACAACCGCACGCTCTACACGGCCTCGCAGTACCTCGGGCTGTCGCGCCTCGACATGATCTCGGGCGACCGCGTCGACATCCGCCCCGACCAGGCGGCCGGCTTCATCCAGGCCCGTCGCAACTGGACCACCTGGGGCCGCCCCGACGTCCCCGCACCGCCGCTGGGCAACGCGATGGCGCCCGCCAACTGGGACGCGCCGATCATCATTTCGCCCCACGACGCGACGACGCTCTATGCCGGCACGAACCGGCTGTGGAAGTCGACGAACCGTGGCGACACGTGGGTGTCGCTGGGCGATCGCACGACGGGCGTCGATCGGTCGACGTTGCCGCTGATGGGCCAGCGGCCAACGCGCGACACGCTGTCGCTCGATGACGGGATCCCGTACTACCCGACCATCACGGCGATCGCAGAATCGCCGAAGGTCAAGGGCCTGCTGTACGTGGGCACCGACGATGGCAACGTGCACGTCTCCGGGGACGACGGCCGCACGTGGACGGATGCGGCGCCGAAGATCCCTGGCTTGCCGGCGTCTGCGTGGATCGGCGGCATCGAGGCGTCGAGGCACGACGCCGACGTCGTCTACGTGGCCTCGGACAATCACCGGAGCAACGACTATCGCAATCACCTCTTCAGGTCGGCCGATCGCGGCAGGACGTGGACGTCGATCGTGGGCGACCTGCCTGACGGCCGCGTGGTGCGGACCGTGCGCGAGGATCCGCGCAACGCGAACGTGCTCTACGTCGGCACCGAGTTCGGCGTGTTCGTGTCGGTCGATCGCGGCGCGCACTGGGTCGAGATCAAGAACAACATGCCGCGTGTCGCGATCAACGACCTCATGATCCACCCGCGTGACAACGACCTGATCCTGGCGACGCACGGGCGCGGCATCTGGATCCTCGACAGCGTGTCGTCGCTGCAGGAACTGACGCCGCAGGTGATGACGGCCGGCGCGGGCCTGTTCTCGATCCGCCCGGCAGCCATGATCCGCTTCGCCCAACCGAAGGCCCACGCGGGCGACATGATCTTCCGCGGCGAGAATCCGCCTGCCGGCGCCATCGTCGACTACTACCTTGGCCGCGCCGGCGCGCAGGTCGCGCTCAGCGTGCACGATGCCTCGGGCGCCCTGATCACTGCGCTCGAACCGCTGCGGACGCCTGGCGTGAACCGCGTCGTGTGGAACCTGCGCCATGCGCAGGTGGCCGCGCCCCCACGGCGCGCCAGCGCCTCGGATGACGAGGAAGGCGGAGGCGGGGGTGGACTGGCGGGGCCGTTCGTGGTGCCCGGCACCTACATCGTGAAGCTCGTCGTCGATGGACGGACATTCGAGCAGCGCGTCGCCGTCAGCGACGACCCGCGCCTCGTCGTCGCGCCCGCCGCACGGACCGAATGGACGGCGACGCTGCTGCGCATCGGCGACCTGCATCGCGCCGTCTCGGCCCTCGTCGATGCGGCGCGGACGGCCGCAGACGGCGCGGGTGCCGGAGCGGCCGCGCCTGAGGCCCGCGAGCGCCTCCGTATCGCCAGGGAACTGCAGACACGCGTCGGCTCGCTGTATCGTGCCGTGAGCGGACACACGGGGCCGCTGACGGCTGACCAGCGGCAACAACTGCAGTTCTTCGACGAGACCCGCGCGCGTCTTGCCGCGCAGGCATCGCCTGGCCAGAACCGCTAGCGAGGAGTACACACCTGCCATGAAGACCGCACTCGCCCTCTCGGCGGCCGTCGCCGCCATCGTGTTCACGGCCACCACCAGCAACGGGCAATCGGGGCCGTCGGCGCTCGAGAAGGCGCGCGCCCTGATGAAGGAGGCACCGCTCGTCGACGGTCACAACGATCTGCCGTGGGCCATGCGTCAGAACGCCCGGTACGACTTCGACAAGCTCGACATCCGGCAGCCGCAGGCGGCCCTGCACACTGACATCCCCAAGGTGCGGGCCGGCCAGCTCGGGGCGCAGTTGTGGTCGGTCTACGTTCCCTCGTCGATGCAGGGCCAGGCCGCGGTGACGGCGACGCTCGAGCAGATCGACACGGTCTACGAACTCACGCGCCGGTACCCCGACGTGTTCGAGATCGCGCGCACGGCCGACGACGTCGAGCGGATCTTCAAGGCAGGCCGGGTCGCGTCGCTCATCGGCATGGAGGGTGGACACTCGATCGACGCCTCGCTGCAGACCCTGCGGATGATGCATCGCCTCGGGGCACGCTACCTGACGCTGACGCACAGCGCGAACGTGCCGTGGGCCGATTCGGCCACCGACGAGCCCGTGCACGGGGGACTCTCGCCGTTTGGCGAGACGGTCGTGCGCGAGATGAACTACCTCGGCATGCTCGTGGACCTGTCGCACGTCTCGGCCGACACGATGCGCGATGCCCTGCGCGTCAGCGAAGCACCGGTCATCTTCTCGCATTCGTCCGCGCGGGCCCTCTGCAACGTCAGGCGCAACGTCCCCGATGACGTGCTGGCGATGATGCCGAAGAACGGCGGCGTCGTGATGGTCACGTTCGTCCCGAGTTTCGTGTCGCAGGCCGTCGCCGACTGGGATGCGCAACTCGAGAAGCTGCGCGAGCAGTGGCGGGCCGACATCGCCGACGACGCCGGCCGCAAGGCCGCCGAAGCGGCGTGGCGGACGGCCCATCCCGAGCCGAAGGCCACACTGGCGACGGTCGCCGACCACATCGACCACGTCCGCAAGATCGCCGGCATCGACCACGTCGGCATCGGCGGCGACTTCGACGGCATCGACCACGGCCCCGATGGCCTCGAGAACGTGTCGAAGTACCCGGACCTGGTCGCCGAACTGGTGAGGCGCGGGTACTCGGACGAGGACGTGAAGAAGGTGATCGGGCTCAACACGATTCGCGTGCTGCGGCAGGCCGAGCGCGTGGCCGCACGCATCCAGGCGCAGCGAGCGCCGTCAGTGGCGACCATCCGGTAGCGACACCATGACGGGGACGACACGCGCCTGGGCACGGATGCCGCTGATGGCGGTGGCGCTCGGCGTCGCCCTGATCGTGCCCGTGCGCTCGCAGGACGCCAGCCGTGACCTGCCCGCGCGCATCCGCGCATGGGTCGATGCCTACGAGAGACAGCTGCCCTCGATCGTCGCCGAGGAACGCTACGAGCAGAAGGTCTCGCGGCTGCGCAGGGGCGGACGTGACCGCTACACGCCGCCGCCCTCGTCTGCGCGCGAGGTCGTGCAGCAACGCGTGCTGGAATCGGCCAACGGCTTCGAGTGGATCCCGTTCCGCGACGTGAGCAGGGTCGACGGGCAGGTCATCCACGACCGGGCAGACCGCCTCGCCAGGCTGCTGCTCGATCCGACGGCCTCGTCGTACGACGCGGCGGCGCGGATCGGCGAAGAGAGCACCCGCTACAACATCGGCGGCCTCGTCCGCACGGTCAACGTGCCCACCCTGGCGCTCGCCTTCCTGACGACGCGCAACGCGAAGTGCTGCAAGGTCAAGGTGCACGACCTCGACACGATCGAGGGCGAGCGGTTCCAGCGGATGTCGTTCGACGAGACCGTGGTGCCCGGCATCGTCGGCACCAAGGAGGGCCGCCGCGTCAAGACCAAGGGCGAGGTGTGGGTGCGCCCCGACGGCGCCTTGCGCCGCTCGCGGCTGGTGATGACCGTTGGCGGCACGCTGGCCGAGATCCAGGTCGACTGGAAGGTGTACGCGGGCCTCGACATGGTCGTCCCCGTCGAGATGCAGGAGTACTACAGCTACGGCGCGCGCGAGATCGAAGGCCTCGCCGTCTACACCAATATCCGCAAGTTCGGCGTGACGACGCACGAAACGGTGAAGTAGCCGGGCACGTCGGCGCAGGTAACATCACCCGCTCCTCACGATCCTCGTGGCATCACCAACCCTGGCGAGGGCTCGCTGTGCCGTGACGGATCGACGCGCACACGGGCAGAACCCGCACCGAACCCGGAGGCACGTGCATGCTCGTCCGCATCTCGCTCGCGCTGCTGACCTTGTCGCTCGCAGTCTCGCCCGCGCTGGCCCAGGCGCCCGCAGGTGGTGAGTCGCCCCAGGCCGTCGTCGAGGCCATCCAGAGGGCGAGCGCCGCCGACGACCTCGGCGCAGCCGTGAGGTACATCGCCCCCGACGCACGCCGCGAACTCGTCAAGGAGGGCGTCACCGGCCTCCTGATGGCGCTCGCCTTTTCCGACCCGGACGATGCGATGCCCGGTAGCAAGACACCGCCCAGGGGCGAACTCGACAAGAAGCGAAAGGACTACAAGGCCGCCGTTGACCAGGTGTCGAAGCTCCTGTCGGCCCACGGCATCACGGGCGTCATCGGCAAGCCCGTCCTGGCCGAGGCGACACAGAAGCCGATCGACGCGGCGTTGCAGAAGGCTGATACGGCCGCGCTCATGCGCGACATGCTGACGGCCCTCGACACGATTGGCCCGCTGCTCGGCATGACGAAGAGCGACAAGCCGAAGGTGCCGTTCCAGTTGGGGAAGGTGAGCGGCTACAAGGTCACGGGCGACACGGCGACGGCCAAGGCCGAGAAGGAGACGCTCGACTTCGTGAGGATCGCTGGCCGCTGGTACCTCACGCCACCCGCGGGTCGCCGGTAGCGCGGGCCGCGCCGGCGGCCGCGAGGGCTGCCGGCGCGGCCAGGGAACGTCAGAACTTCACCGCGTAGACCACCTTGAAATTGCGTCCCATCTCGGGAACCTCGTCCTTGATGTACGACAGGTGGTTCCGGTAGAGCTCGTTCGTGGCGTTGTCGAGCCGCGCCGTGAACGTGTGCAGGATCGGCCCGCGCGCCACCGAGTACGACGCGAAGAGCTTCAGCAGCGTGTAGCCGTCGGTCTCGGTCTCGTCGCCGTAGACCCGGTCCTGCCTGGCGGCCCGCGTGACGCTCGCCCCTGACTGGAAGGCGTTTCGCTGATAGCGCAGGCCGCCCGAGAACCTCGCCGGCGGAATGCGCGGCAGGGGATCGCCAGAGTCCTTCAGTTCGGCGCGGACGAGGTCAAACGACACCTCGGCATTCAGCCCCTGGGCCAGTTCCAGGTCAGCGTGCGCCTCGACGCCCTGCAGCAGGGCGTCGGCACCGGTGAAGACGATGAACGGGAACTCGCCATGCTCGTGGCCCCCCTCCTCTTCTTCGGCCTCGCCCGCCGCCTCGTACTGCTCGTGGAACTCTTCTTCAGAGATCGGCAGGCGGAAGATGAAGTCGCTGATGTCGTTGCGGAAGTACGACACTTCGCCCGAGAAGCGTGGCAGGCGCCACCTGAACGCCAGGTCGAAGCCGAGCGCCTTCTCTGACTCGAGCTGATCGTTGCCGATCTCGAACGAGAAGTTCCCGGGATGCGGTCCGAAGAAGTAGAGCTCCTCGAGGGCGGGATTGCGTGCCGACCGGGCCAGGCTCGCCGCGATCGTCGTGTTGTCGCTCGGACGCAGCAGGAGGCCGAGCGAGCCCGAGACGTTGTTGAAGTCGCGCGGCAGGAGCCCGCCCTCGGGCTCGAACGACGCGCGATCGAAACGCCCACCGAACTGCAGGGTGGCGTGCGGCCAGGTCAGTTCCTCGTAGGCGAAGGCCGCGACACCGGTCTGGTCGACCGGGGGCGAGAGGGCTTCGTCGCCAATGGCTTCGAAGGCGCGAACCATCCCCCAGCCGCCAATCGTGCCCTTGAGGCGCCCGACGGCGCGGTGGTTGGCAAACACGTCGAACTCGGCACTGTCGTTCCTGAACTGCGTTTCGGGCGTGCCGGCGAGCACTTCGTCATGGCGATACCGGCGATACGCGAACGACCCGCGCACCGACGTGAACGCGCCGCCAAGCTCTCGAGCCTCGCCACGCACGTTGATCGAGTGCCGGCGCGGCGTGAGCTCGACCTGGCCGTCTTCGACGAACGGAATGCCGTAGCGCGTGTCGTCGTACTGGTAGCTCGCACCGAGATACCCCTTCTCGGAGGTGCGCGCCAGGCCGACGTTGCCGATCGCCGACCGCGACTGGCTGTTGGCGACGCGGAACTCCGGCGTCCGCACGTCGCCGGCTCCACGGGCGCTGCCGCCCACATTCAGTGCCCACGCACCGTTGCCCGTCGTCACCTCGGCGGCCGCGCCGCCGTCTGTCGCCCCGGTGCCGAAATCGAACTGCGCCGTCCCACTCGTGCCCTCGGCCTTGCGGCTCGGAATGAGCTCGGTGATCACGTTGACGAGGCCGCCGATGGCGTTGGCGCCGTAGAGCAACGTGGCCGGCCCGCGCACGACCTCGAGCTTCGTGGCCGCTGCCGGGTTGACGCTCACGCCGTGGTCACCCGACTGGCTCGAGAGGTCACCCGTCCGTGCCCCGTCCTCGAGGATGAGCACGCGGTCGCCGTCGAGGCCGCGGATGACGGGGCGCGACGGTCCCGGCCCGAGCGATCGCTGCGCGATGCCTGGCTGGCTCGACAGCGTCGCCCCCAGCGACCCCTCGAGCTGCACCGACAGGTCCTGGCCCGCCAGCACCGAGGTTGGCTGGTAGGTCTCGAACTGGTTGCGCGACGTCGGCGCGACCGACACCACCTCGGTGTAGTGCAGTTCGGGGGTCAGGGCGAGATCGCCCGCGTCGACGACCCCCGCCGCCGTGAACGTGAACTCCGTCCGGAACGGCGCGAACCCCGAGACGTTGATGACGACGTGGAACTGGCCGGCGGCCAGCCCCTGGATGTCGAAGCGGCCGTCAGCACCGGCCACGGCGGCCTTGTTGGGCTCCTCGACGAGCACGACGGCGCCCGATACGGGCGCCCGGCTCGTCGCATTGACCACGCGACCACGGAGGGACGCGGCGTCCTGGGCCTGGGCAGCAGCCACGACGACGAGGGTGAGCAGGGAGGCCGCGACGGGCCCCAGGAATCGAGCACGAGGGAACATGAGCAACACTCCAGTGCGCATCGCCCCGTCGGCTCGCCACTCTCGGGGCGATCACGGGCCTGGCAACACGCAAGACATCACGACCGGACGCACCGTGGCCCGACCGGGCGCACGGAACTGCACGAATGGATGCTCCCGCGCGGCAACCGGCGAAACGCCCTGGCGTTTCTCGACCGGGTTCCGGCGGATCAGGACTGTGCGGAGGGTGGTGCACGCGCGGGCAGGAGGTCGGCCAGCGCGAGTTGACGGGGGAAGGCGTCGAGCGTGAAGAGGCGCGAGGGCTGCGCCGTGGTGTCGCTGGCCGTCGCGACGGCCGATACCCGCCCACGGACGTGCTGCAGGAGGTGGCAGGCGACGCAGGTGGCGCCATCGGGCACCGACACGACGTCGTGCGCGTCGCTGATGGCCTGGCCGGGCACCACGGGATGGCACGGCGGCGCCGTGACCATCTCGGTGGCGACGTGCCACGCGCCGAGCGGGCCGCTCGTGAGGAACACGAGCATCGCGACGAGCGAGGCGTAGCGCCGGAAACCAGACATCGGAAGCGTTAGCGTAACACGCAGCCAGTCATGGATCTAGCGCCGGCTGCGGCCACGCCGCGTCCTCACCCCCGGTTCATCGGCCGCAGGCCCCGGCCGGGCGTCAAGTTCCGCCGACGCGTGCCGATTTCCATCACATCTGCTGCTCATCGACGCTAAGGCCCAGGGCCTCTCGCGCCGATGATCACAGGGGTCGCGCATCCGCCCCGGTAGCTCCCCCACGGCCGGCGTTGTGCGCGTGCGGACCATGTCGTTACCTGTGCCCCCTGCCGCGCGTCGCTTCGCTCTGGCTGTCAGTGTCGCTGGCGGCGCGGCCATTGTCTGGGCGCTGGTGCAGCTCGTCCGTGTGCCCGTGAGTCCCTGGTGGCTCGCCCTGCTCGGCCTGACCTCGTTCTCGAGCACCTTCAGCATCCGCATCCCGCACGTCACGAGCACCATCTCGGTCTCCGAGACATTCGTCTTCCTCTGCGCCCTGCTCTACGGCCCGGCGCCGGCCACCGTCATCGTCGCCGTCGATGGCCTGGTCATGAGCTTCTGGCGTGGACATCGCCAGCCCATCCAGGTCGCCTTCAACACGACGATGCCGGCCCTGTCGCTGTCGCTGGCGGCCGTGGCCTATGGCGCAACGGCCAGCGGGCCGATGGGCATCCATCGGCCGGGCGTCGGCGTCGACCTGATCCCCGTCGCCGTCTTCGTGGTGACGTACTTCCTGCTCAACAGCGGGCTCACCGCGACCGTCGTCGCGCTGCATCGCCGCGTCAAGATCTGGAGCGTCTGGCGCCAGCACTTCGGATGGATGCTGCTCAACTACCTCGGCGCCACGTCGGTGGCCACGCTCCTGCTGATTCAGAACCAGCGCGAGTTCCACCTGTCGACGATCGCCATCGTGCTTCCCCTGCTGGTGATCAGCTACTTCACGTTCAAGTCGTCGCTCCAGCGCGTCGAAGACGCCAACCGCCACCTCGAAGACCTCAATACGCTCTACCTCTCGACCATCGAGACGCTGGCCATGGCGGTCGACGCCAAGGACCAGGTGACGCACGGGCACATCCGGCGCGTGCAGGCGTACGCCATCGGCCTCGCCAAGGTGATCGGCGTCAGGGACGAACGCGAACTGAAGGCGATCGAGGCCGCCGCGCTGCTGCACGACCTGGGAAAGCTCGCGATTCCCGAACACATCCTCAACAAGCCCGGCAAGCTGTCGAACGCCGAGTTCGACAAGATGAAGAAGCACGCGAGCATCGGGGCCGACATCCTGTCGGCCATCGACTTCCCCTACCCGGTCGTGCCCATCGTCCGCCACCATCACGAACGCTGGGACGGCCGCGGGTACCCCGACGGCATCAGCGGGGCCGACATTCCGATCGGCGCGCGCATCCTGTCGGTCGTCGACTGCTTCGACGCGCTCACCTCGGATCGGCCGTACCGGCGCGCGCTGACCGACGAAGACGCCATCGCGATGCTGCTCGCCGATCGCGGGATGGCGTACGACCCGATCGTGGTCGATGCGTTCGCGCGGGTGTACACGGAACTCGAGCCCTCGGTGGCCGACCTCGGCCGGCACGCCGAAACGCTCAAGGAAATCGCGGCGGTCTCGCAGGTCGAACCCGAAGCACCGCCCGTTGCGCCGATGCCGGCGCCATCGGCGGGCGATCCCGAGAACGCCCCGGACCCGCTGATGGTGCCGCTGCTCGACTCGATGCACGCGTTCTCGGCGCAGGCGGTGCTGACCGATGCCGTCGAGGATCTCGCCCGGATCCTGCAGCGATCGACGCCGGCGACGCTGTGCGCCTTCTTCGTGACGCAACCCGACGGCCTCGAGCTGACGCTCGCCCATGCGGTGGGTTCAGACGCGGCGTGCCTGCGCGGCATGCACTTCCCGAAGGGCGAGAAACTGACGGGCTGGGTCGCCGCGACACACCGGACGGTCTGCAACTCCGATCCGTCGCTCGACTTCATCGACCTCAGTCCGGCGCCAACCGGGCTGCAGAGTTGCCTGAGCGTGCCGCTGCTCGCCGGCGAGAGCCTCGTCGGCGTCCTCTCGCTCTATGCGCCTGGCCGCAGCGCCTTCAACGATCAGCACCGCCGGACGGTCGAACGTTCAGCGCGTCCGCTGGCACACATGATCCGCGGGGTGCTGGATTTCGAGCGGGTGCAGGAGGTCACGGCACAGAGTGCGCTGGCCGCGCTGCCGGTCATCGCCGCCGTCGTCGGGCCCGAGGTCTGCCACGTCCCGACTGCGGTCGTGTCGTTCACGGTCGTGGCGGCCAATGGCTCAGTTGTGCCCGACCTGGTGGTCGCCCGGGCGGCGGCCGCCCTGCGACGCGACCTCCGCGTCGCCGATTTCCTGTATCGTGATGGTCCCGCGAGCTTGCTCGCGGTGCTGCCGCACGTCGATCGCAGGGGAGCGACGACGTTGGCGCTGCGCGCGCATGCGCGCGTGGCATCGAGCCTGGCGTCACAATCGGGCGACGTGGGTACATGTGCGGTCGTCACCGGCGTGGCCACATCGCCCGCAGATGGCGTGGATCTCGACCTGGTCATGCAGGCGGCGCGCGATCGCGCCGTGCCGGCGCGACCAGACGAGGATGCCGAGGCTGCACGCTTGCGGCAGCCGCACTTGTTCGACTTGAACGCCGGCGCCTGGGTCGACGTCGCCTGACGTCGATCGTCCACGTGACGCCTGCGACGAGGTGATGGGCCTCGATCGCGCGTCGCTGCCGCCGGCATGCTGTGCCCTCGCGTACCGCCCCCCCACGGTACGTCGACGGCTGTTGAGTGGTCGTCTGGATCGATGCGCATTCTCCGGATAGCTCAGCGCCTCGCCCTGGGGGCTGCCGGCGTCATGGTGGGAATGGCCGCGGGCCGTGCGCTCGCGCGCAACCGCCTGCGCACGACCCGCACGCCGCCGGCGAGCGGCGCCGACGACATCCAGGCCGCGACGATCGCCGCCCTCGCCCGCGCCATCGAGGCCAAGACACAGAGCGCCTCTGGCGACGCACGGCGTGTCCAGTTGTTCGCGCGGGCACTCGCCGAACGGATTGGCATGGCGGCGGCCGACGTCGAGGCCGTCGAACTCGCGGCGCTCCTGCACGACATCGGTACGCTCGCCGTGCCGCCGCACATCCTCGCCAAGCCTGGCCCGCTCACCGCCGAGGAGTTCGACAAGGTGCGCGTCCACCCGCAGGTGGGCGCCGACATCCTCGCCGATGTGCCGTTTGCCGTGCCGGTCACCCCGCTGATCCTGGCGCACCACGAGCGCTGGGACGGCCGCGGGTACCCGCGGGGCCTCGACGGCACCGACATCCCGCTCGGCGCGCGCGTCATCGCGATCGCCGACTGCTTCGACTCGCTCACCAACACGCGCCCGTACCGTGACCGGTTCGAGCGCGACGCGGCCATCGACGTCCTGCGTCACGAGGCAGGCCTGTCGCTCGACCCGCACCTGGTCGAGGAGTTCGTGGCGCTCCTTCCGGGCCTGGAACGGTCGGACGACCGGGCCAACTACCACCCGGTCGATGCGCGGGCGGGCGTCTCGGTGCTCGACAACATCGCGGCGGCGCACCGCGAGTTCGCGGCGCTGTTCGACATCTCGCAGGCCATCTCGACGACGCTCGGCGTCGAAGACACCTCGCGCGCGCTGGCGCACCACCTCCGCGAACTCGTGCCGCACGACACGTGCGCGGTCTTCCTGCCGCGCGACGACGGCGCGATGCACGCCGCCTACGTGGCCGGTGTCGACGCGCCGCTGCTGCGGCAGCTGGTGTGCCCGCACGGGGCGGGCCTCGCCGCCAGGGCGATCGCCACCGCGCAGCCCATCGTCAACGCGGATCCGGCTGACGACCTCGTGGCCTGCAGTTCCGGCCACGGGCTGTCGCTCGCGTCGGCAATCGTGATGCCGCTGTTCTCGGGTTACCGGGCCGTCGGTGCGGTGGTGTTCTACGCGACGCGCGCCAATGCGTTCACCGACGACCACGCGCGGCTGCTCGAGTACCTCTCGGCGCAGGCAGCGTCGGCCCTGAGCAATGCCGTGCAGTATGAACAGGCACACACGGCATCGCTGACCGATGCGCTCACCGGCCTGCCGAACACGCGCTTCCTGACGATGCACCTGACGCAGGAACTGGCGCGCGCCACGCGCCAGCGGTCAGACCTGGCCCTGCTCCTGATCGACCTCGACGACTTCAAGCAGATCAACGACACGGCCGGCCACCACATCGGCGACCGTGCCCTGCGCGAGGTGGCGCGCGTGCTCCAGACGAGCGTGCGCTCGTACGACGTGTGCGCGCGCTACGCCGGCGACGAGTTCGTCGTGATGCTGCCCGAGTGCGGCACCGACGAGGTCGAGGACCGGCGCTTCGAGATCGCGCACCTGCTCAACACGCTCACCGTCCCCACCGACGATGGACGCCGGATCGCGATCCGGGCGAGTGTCGGCGCCGCGATCTTCCCGCTCGATGGCGAGACGTTCGAAGACCTGCTGGCGGCGGCAGATGCGCGCATGTACGCGAACAAGGCCCACGCCAAGTCGGGCACGACGACCGACGCGCCGCAGGCCCAGTACGGCCGGCACACGACCTCGGCACGGTTGCACTGGTAGCCCCCCGTCGCCCCGTCAACCAGCGTGGGGCTGCGGAGGGACCGGCACGCGCGAGTGGGGTTCGCGCGTCAGTGCACCGGTGCCAGCACGATCGCGTTGATGAAGAGCAGCTCGGTCGCCTCCATGAACGCGCGGTAGTTCGGGTCCTCGGTGAAAGCGACGATGTGCCCCTGGCCCATCGGCTGGTGCACGACGAACGCCTTCTGCGCGACGAGATCCTGCGCGTCTGGCCACATCAGGCCACCCGCGACCAGCCGGTCGCGCTTCTGGAACACGCCGACGTTGGTGCCCTTGTCGAGCGTGATCGGGCGCAGCACGCGTGAGCCTTCCTGCAAGACCTGGATCTCGCCGTCGAGCCCGGCGCCCAGCCAGTGTTCGCCGTCGATCGTCACGCGCAACAGCGCGCCCGGCGTGTTCTCGGGGCGCTCGCTCAGGGGCTGGATGGCCTTCTCGTAGTCGAAGGGGATGGGCGATTTCTCTGCCTTCTTCTCATCCTGGTCGCTGGCCTCGACGTCTGGACGCCCGTCGCGCAGTTCCATCCGCGTGTCGAGCAGGCCGGTCGATTCCCGCGCCACCCAGCGCGTGGCCTCGGCCAGCGTGATGAGCGTGCCTCCGGCCATCACCCAGTCCTTGAGGCGCCGCAGGGTCTCGCCGGCGATCGCGAAGTTGCCTGACGGCAGCACCACGACGTCGAAGTCGCGGAAGTCGACGCGCGCGAACGAGGCAACGCGCACGGCCGACACCGGCTGGTTGAATCGGCGCTCGATGACGTACCGCGCCCATCCGGCCGACAGCGACGAGGTGGGAGCATCCCACGCGAGCAGCACGCGCGGCGACCGCAGTTTCACCACCGTCCCGCTCCCGAGCGAACTGCCTGCTTCGGTGAACGCCGAGTCGATGGCCACGGCTTCAGCGCCGTGGCGCGCCACGATGGCCCCCAGCGTCGTCGCCAGGTTGGCGGCGTTGTCGGCGACGCGCACGATCGCCGTGCCAGGCGCGTACGCACGACCGCCGAGGGTGAAGCCCAGGTCGTTCGTGCGCACCGACACGCCCGCCTGCAGCGCGTCGATCACCACGTTGGCCGTGGCGCTGCCCCACGGCAGCAGGTACCCCACCTTCACGGCCGGCAGCGTCGTCGCGCGCGCGGCGAGTTCGCCGGTGAACGCGCTCGTCCGCGCCGTGAGGGTCGCGCCAGAGGCCATGGCCTCGACGTCGAAGGCCAGCGGCAGGCTCCAGGCGGTCGTGTCGTAGATCTGATCGCCAAGGCGCTTCGTGCGGCGCCGCTCCTGCTCCTTGACGAAGGCGTCGGGCTGCGCGACGTGTGGCTCGAGCAGGTTCCGCACGAGGCGGCCGGCGGGCTGGGCGACCGGCACGACGTACGTCCCTGCGGGAAGGGTGCGCGTGCCGACCCCGATGGGCTCATCGGCGCGCTTCACCTCGAAGCCCTGCGCGACGAGCAGCCGCGCCAGGCGATCGGTGCGCGACGGATCCTTGCCGTGCGGAAGCAGGTACTGCCGCACCGGGCCGGTCTCGCCCTCGCGGATCGCGCTGCGCCGGTACTCGACGAAATCGCGCAGGAGGCGCTCACGATTCCGCGCCGTCGTCTCGAGCGTCGTGATTGCCGCGGTGAAGTGCTGCATGACCGTGTCGCGGTAGTGCAGCAGCGCCTTGTCGTTCCTCAGGAACACGAGGCCGCGTGCCGACGCCTGCTCGTACGTCATGCCGATCGAACCGTGGAAGATCGGCCACGACTCACCGTAGCCAGGGTAGAACGAGTCGTAGACTTCGCGGTTGAAGTACGCGAAGCCGCGGGCATCGAACGCGCGCGCATTCTGCCGCCCGAACTCGGTGAACCAGTCGCCCTGCGCCCTGGTGATGTGCGGATTGAGCGGGTCGGCGGGCGGCGCGAAGTAGTAGGTTGCATCGCCGCTCATCTCGTGCAGGTCGACGGTGACGTGCGGGTACCACTCGAGGAAGATCCTCGTGCGGCCGCGCGTCTCGGGCTGCGACTGCGAGAACCAGTCGCGGTTCATGTCGAACAGGTAGTGGTTGGCGCGCCCGCCCGGCCACGGCTCGTCGTGCTCGGCCGAGAACCGGTACGCATCGGGTGTCGCCGCGCGTCCCTGCGTGGTCGTCGCAACGAATCGGGCGCGGCCGTCGGGATTCTGCAGGGGATCGATCAGCACGATCGTCTCGCGCATGATGAGGTCGACCGTGGGATCACCCGTGGCGGCCAGCAGGTGATAGGCCTCGAGCAGCGCGGCGTCGGACGACGAAATCTCGTTGCCATGCACGGCGTGGATCAACCACGCCACCGAGGGCAGGTCGCGGATGAGTTGCTCGGCCTCGCCGGCAGCCATCGTCCGGGGATCGGCGAGCTTCCTGAGGCCGGCCTTGACCGTGTCGAGTGTCGACAACCGTTCGGCGGCCCCCACGACGAGCAGCATCAGCGGGCGCCCTTCCCACGTGCGCGCGTACTCGACCAGCCGCGTGCGCCGGGGAGCCGCCGCGTGCAGGGCCCTGAGGTAGACATTGATCAAATCAGGCGAGGTGATCTCCTCACCCACGTCGTGACCGACGACCTGCTTGAGCGTAGGGATGGCGCTGTCGTAGACGACCCCCGGCGCAAACGGCGCCAGCGCGACCGCGGGCCCCTGCGCGGCGGCGACCGCGCCGGCCACCTCCTGCGGGGCCGGCAGAGAGTCGGACGGAGCAGGCAGCGCCGCGGCGTGAACCGAAACCGCGAGGGCAGCCAGGAAGGCGAGCGGCGTACGACAGATCGGCTGGGTCATGGCGGGCGCCATGATATCCCCGACGATGCGGCGCACGAACGGTCGCGCGCCGGTGCCCGCCCGGCGCTGCGGCATCCGTGCGCCCGTAACGGCATCGCAGCCCGGCGGCTACTCCCGCACGACGGCAAACAGTGGCTCGACGATGCGGTGGGCGGTGCTCGAGCTGAGCCCGAAGGTCGAGGCGAGGGCGCGCACCGAGAGGCGGCAGCCGCGGCGGTGGCTCTCGAGCCATGCCCGGCGCACCGCCTGGCGCTTCGCGGCCGGGATCATCGGCTTCCGGCCCCGGCCGGGCGCGTCGCTGGCGACCGTCTGGACGCCGTGGGCCCGCGCGCGCGTGCGCCACAGCGCGACCGTCTGTCGCGACACACCCAGCTTGCGGGCGACGGCGCGGTCGGGCTCGCCGGCGGCCAGGGCGAGGACGATCCGTGCACGTGCCTTGAAACGGGCGGGCACACGGCGAAGCGACAGGAAGGTCTCGAGCCACTCCCGGTCGCGGGCCGTCAGCCGCAGCGGCGGCATCAGGATCACGAACGCGTGTGGTCGATGGGCACGGACGAGGGCGCGGGGGCTCATCGTGGTCTTAAACGCACACCCCCCCGGTTTCGTACAGGTTGCCGCCCGGAAGTTACTGTCGAGTTTCAACTTCTGGCGGAACGGGGCGCATCCGGCCGCCCTGAGGCCGGGCGAACGAGTCGAAGACCGTTCTATACTGTCAGGTTCCTATGTCTCCACGCCGCCAGTCTGTCGCCAACCCCCTCCGCCGCAATGTCGCCATCGTCGCCCACGTCGACCATGGCAAGACCACGCTGGTCGATGCCCTCTTCCAGCAGAGCGGCCTCTACCGCGACAACGAACGGGTCGTCGAACGGGCCATGGACAGCCTCGACCTCGAACGCGAGCGCGGCATCACCATCCTCGCAAAGAACACCGCGGTCCACTACCGCGACCTCCTCATCAACATCTGCGACACCCCGGGCCACGCCGACTTCGGCGGCGAAGTGGAACGCACCCTCTCGATGGTCGACGGCGTCATCCTGCTCGTCGATGCCTCTGAGGGCCCGCTGCCGCAGACGCGCTTCGTGCTGCGCAAGGCCCTCGAACGGCGCCTGACGCCGATCGTCGTCGTCAACAAGATCGATCGCCCCGACGCCAGGCCCCAGGAAGTCCTCAACGAGGTCTACGACCTCTTCATCGATCTCGACGCGTCAGAGGAGCAGCTCGACTTCCCCGTCCTCTACACCAACGCGCGCGAAGGCACCGCGAGCACCGACCCGGCCGTGCGCGGCGACGACCTGCGGCCGCTGTTCGACGCCATCGTCGATGCGATTCCGCCACCGAGCGGCGACCAGGACGCGCCGCTCCAGATGCTCATCGCCAACCTCGATTCGAGCGACTATCTCGGCCGCATCGCCATCGGGCGCATCTTCAACGGGCGCGTGAAGGTCGGCGACGAGATCGTCGTGTGCCGCCTCGAAGGTCACCAGATGAAGACCAGGGTGACCAAGCTCTTCGCCTTCGATGGCCTCAAGCGCATCGACATCGACGCGGCCGCGGCGGGCGACATCGTCTGCCTCGCCGGGATCGAGGACATCACCATCGGCGAAACCGTCGCCAGCGCCGAGAATCCGATCGCCATTCCGCCGACCGCCGTCGATGAACCCACCGTGTCGATGATCCTCGGCGTCAACACGTCGCCGATGGCCGGGCGCGAAGGCACCTACGTCACGTCGCGCCAGTTGCGCGAGCGGCTCGACAAGGAACTGATCGGCAACGTGTCGATCCGCGTCGAAGAGACGGCGTCACCCGAGGCCATGAAGGTGATCGGCCGCGGCGAACTGCAGCTCTCGATTCTCATCGAGATGATGCGGCGCGAAGGCTTCGAACTGCCGGGGTCGCGCCCCGAGATCGTCACCAAGCGCACGGACGACGGGCAAACCGTCGAACCCGTCGAAGACGTCGTCATCGACGTGCCCGAAGAACACCAGGGCGTGGTGATGGCGCAGGTCGGCGCGCGCAAGGGCGTCATGACCAAGATGGTCAACCACGGCAGCGGGCGCGTGCGGCTCGAGTTCCGCATCCCGGCGCGCGGTCTCATCGGCTTCCGCTCGCAGTTCCTCACCGACACGCGCGGCACGGGCATCTTCAACCACATCTTCGCGGCGTGGGAACCCTGGGCCGGCCCCATCCCGTCGCGCACCACCGGTGCCCTGGTGGCCGACCGGCCGGGCCCGGCGACGGCATATGCGATCGCCAACCTGCAGGAGCGCGGCGAGATGTTCGTCGAGCCGGCACTCCCGGTCTACGAGGGCATGATCGTCGGCGAGAACTCGCGCAACAACGATCTCGACGTCAACATCACCAAGGAAAAGAAGCAGACCAACATGCGGGCGTCGAGCGCCGACGAGGCGATCCGGTTGATCCCGCCGCGCAAGCTCGGGCTCGAGCAGGCCATCGAGTGGATCAACGACGACGAACTCGTCGAGGTCACGCCCAAGGCCATCCGCCTGCGCAAGCGCGTGCTCGCCTCGAACATGCGTCCGCGCAAGATCGACGAATAGGAGCGCACGGGCCCGGTGCGTCCTCGGCTCCCCCTCCTGATCGCGGCGCTCGCCCTGGCGTGGCCGCCTGCGCAGGTGGCCGGGGCCGCGGGCCTCGACTCGCCGCGGCAGCAGCCGGGCGCCAGGCCGTCATCCATCGCCACAGGCGTGGTACGCGGCGTCGTCGTGGATGCGCGGACCGGCGACGCGCTGACCGGGGTCCACATCGCCGCCGGCCCGTCGTGCGATGCGCTCACCGACGCACAGGGCACCTTCTCGTGCCCCACGACGACGGCCGGCACACACGTCGTACGCGTCTCGATGCTCGGCTACGTCCGCCCCGACATCGAGATCTCGCTGACAGCCGGGCAGACCATCGACCTCCGGATCGAACTCACCGAGACACCCGCGCCCCTGCATGAAACGGTCACGGTGACCCCTGACCGGTTCGCCACGCGCGATCCGGCCACGCCGGGTGAGATGACCATCACCAGCAGCGACCTTTTCGCCCTGCGTGGCGTACTCGCCGACGACCCGCTGCGCGCCGTGCAGGCGATGCCGGGCGTCTCGTCGAACGACGATTTCAACGCCGACATCGTCATCCGTGGTGTCAGTCCACACCGCACGTCACTGCTCATCGACGGCACACGCACGCGCACCGCCGTCCATGCCCTGCAGGGGCAGGACGACTCGGGGTCGGTGTCGCTCGTCAATTCCGACCTGCTCGACCGCGTCACGGTGTCGCCGGGGGCTCGACCGCTCAGGTCCGGCGGACGTTCGAGCGGCGAGGTCGAGTTCTCGACCAGGGACGGTTCGCGCTCGTCGACACGCGTGCGCGGCATCGCCGGCGCCGCGATCGCCTCGCTTGTCGCCGAGGGCCCCCTTGGCCCATCGGGCGGCTCGGCCGGCTGGATGCTCGCCGGACGCGCCAGCTATGTCGGCTGGATCGCCAGGCGCATCGAACCGGCCACCACCACGACGTTCGTGTTCGGCGACGTCAACGCCAAGCTCACCTGGGACGCGAACCCACGCCATCGCCTTTCGCTGCTCGCCCTCGCCGGGCGCCTGGCCATCGACGAACGCGACGATGCGCCGGGGCGCAACTCGCTGGATCACGCGCTGACGGATTCCGGCATGGCGCTGGCGTCGTCGCGCTGGCAGGCCACGCCGGCACTGACGATCCGGCACCGCGTGGCCGTGGGCGCCGATCGCTTCCACAACGAGAACGCCGCGGGCGAGGAACTCGGCCGCGGACGCAAGCTCGACGTGGCGGCCTACCACGACACCGCGTGGATGCCTGGCGCACAACTCGCCGTCGAAGGCGGCGTCATGGCGGAGCGCGCGACCGACGCGCTGCACCTGCGCCGGCTCTCGACGCGGCCGCCCTTCGTCACCGTTCTCGAGACGACGTCATCGACCCGCGACACGCTCGGTGGGCATCTGGGCGTGACTTGGACGCCGCACGCCCTGGTGACGGTCATGTCGGGGGCCCGCCTCGACGACGACTCGCTCGTGCGCGGCGGCCCCGCGGTGTCGGGATGGGCGTTGAGCGAGTGGCGCCTCTCAGACGCGTGGACCGTGCGCGGCGGCGTCACCCTGATGCACCAGTCGCCAGCGGCCGAGCAGCTCGTCGGAACTCGGGGCCACCCGTCGCTGCCCGCCGATCGCGCGGCCACGGCCGACGTGCTCGTGTCGCACCGCCTGGGCTCGGCGTGGAGGCTGCAGGTCGCCGCCTACCGCCGCGACGGCCGTGACGAGGCGCGCCTGCCGAACGCGGAGCCGCAGGTGATCGGCGGCCTGGTCCGCCCGGCGTCGGCCACTTCGCGCTGGGACGCCCGCCTCGATTCGCGCGCCAGCGGCGCAGAGATCCTCGTGCAGCGCATGGCGCCGACGCGCCTGTCGGGGTGGCTCGCCTACGCCTACGGCCGCATGCGCGTGCACGACCGCGTCACGGGCGAGCGCTTCGCGGGCGACTTCGACCAGCGGCACGGCCTCAACGCCTATGCGGCCTGGCGCCTCTCGTACCGGACGGCTGCCGTCGCGAAGTTCCGCTACGGCTCGAACGTGCCGTTCCAGGGCTACTACGCGGCCACGGCTGCGGCCCCCGACGGCACGCCGCAGTACGTCGTGGCAGGCACGCGCAATACGGCCAGGTTGCCCGTGTATGCGCGTCTCGACCTGCGCGTGCACCGCGCCTTCACCTGCAACGCGCGTCGTCTGACGCTGTTCGGCGAGGTCCTCAACGTGCTCAACCGCACAAACTGGGGTCCGACGGGCGGCCGCAGCGCCGAGCGGCTGTTTCCGGTGGTTCCGACGGCTGGCCTGCTCGTCGAGTGGTAGCACGCAGCGTCGCACCGGGAGGAAGGCCCGGCGAGCGGACGGCGCACGCCGCGCGATCGGCGGGCCTGGCCGCGTCGGGACGCGGCGCTACTCTTCTGGCGGTTGTTCGACGCGATTGCGGTTGGCGATCCGCGTCAGCGCGATGCCGACGAGGATGCAGGCAGCGCCGAGCAGTTTCGACCGCTGGATCGGCTCGTCGAGCACGACCCACGCGATGGCGAGGCCGGCGAGCGGCACCATGTTCGAAAACACCGATGTGCGCGGCGCGCCGATGCGCTGCACCGCCGTGTACCAGATCAGGTAGGCCAGGTTGATCGCCAGCAGGGCCGACACGACCGTCCCGACCCACACCCAGGGTGACAGGTCGCCCCAGGCGACGCGGCCCATCGCCGGGATGGACGCCGGCACGAAGGCGAGCATGCCGGCGACGATCGTGATGGCGTTGACGAACAGCGGCGAGTGACGCGCGAGCAGGCCGCGGCAGCCGACCGTGTATCCGGCCCAGCACGCCACCGACGTGATGATCATCAGGTCGCCCGATGCCGACTCGCCGCTGAAGCGGGCCCCGTGCCCTGCGACGAAGTAGAGGCCCAGCAGCGACAGCGCGAGGCCGGCCCAGTGGCCACGCGCGATGCGCTCGTGCCCGGCGGCCGCCGAGGCGAGCGCAATCGCGACCGGCGAGCACCCGATGATGAGCACCGAGTTGGCCACGCTGGTTTTCGACAGCCCGACGACGAACAGGGTCTGGTAGAGGAAGTGCCCCAGCAGGCCGAGCGCGCCCATCCAGGCGAGATCGCGCAGCGAGAGGCGTGCGAACGACGACCGCTCGCGGTCACGGTCGTCCCACCAGACGAGGGCGAGGAAGACGAGCGACGACACCACGAGCCGTACCGCGTTGAACGGCATCGGCGGGATGTGCCGGAACAGGATCTTGAGCAGGGTGTAGTTGCCGCCCCAGATGATCACCATCAGGAGCAGCAGGGCGTCCATGCCGGCGTGAGAACGGATGGTGGCCCGCAACGCGGCCCTCATGCGGCCGTCTCGTCGGGGCGCGGCCGGTGGACGGCGCAGCGTGACATGTCGACTCCAAAACACAACGGAGACACCCGGCCGTGCGCGTCGGCCCGCGGACGACCGCGGGCGAGACACGCAGGAGCGGGTGCCTCCGTCTCGATCACGACACCAGGCCGCAGGGGCCTGTTTCGCTTACCCGACGAACGGGTTGGCGAAGAACAGGATCAGCGCGACCAGCAGCACGTAGATCACCAGCGACTCGATGAGCACGAGGCCGAGGATCAGGGCGCCGCGGATTTCGCCGGCGGCTGCCGGGTTGCGGGCGATGCCTTCGGCGGCCGAGCTGAGGCCGCGCGCCTGGGCGAGGGCGCCGAGACCAGCCGCAAACGCGAGCGCGAAGCCGGCCGTGATGACCGACCACATTCTGACGCCACCGTCGGCGGCCGCCGCAGCCTCCTGCGCGTAGAGCGGGGTGAACAACGACGCCACGGCGACGAGGGCGAGAGTCAGGACGAGACGATTCCTCACGAGCAGAGCCTCCTCAAAGGGACGAACGATTCGAAACACAAGTAGTGCGACTCACCGGATGTCCTCGGGGCCAGCGGCCCCGGGCGCTACGCGGTCGCGTGCGCGTGCGCGTGACCGTGATCCGCTTCGTGCGCGTCGTGCCCGTGGTCGTGATCGTGCTCGGTGTGCACGGCGCCCGCCAGGTAGATCATCGTCAGCAGCATGAAGATGAACGCCTGCAGCGTGCCCGTGATGACCCCCAGCACCATCATCGGCAGCGGCGCGATGAAGGGAATCAGGCTGGCGAGGATGGCCACGACCATCTCTTCACCGAAGATGTTGCCGAACAGGCGCAGCGAGAGCGACAGCACACGTGAGAAGTGGCTGATCAGCTCGATCGGCAGCATGATCGGGGCGATGAACAGCGGCACGCCGGGCGGCGCCGCGAAGTGCGCCAGGTACTTGCCCAGGCCCTGCGCCTTGATGCCGTGGAAGTGGTAGTAGACCCACACCGTGATCGCGCAGCCCAGGGTCACGTTGATGCTCGCCGTGGGCGACATCAGGCCAGGGATCTTGCCGATCATGTTGGCCGTGAAGATGAACAGCCCGACCGAGGCGACCACCGGGAAGAACTGCGGGCCCTTCGGGCCGATGTTCGTCTTCATCATGTCGAGCACCGCCGACACGACGTCTTCGAGCACGATCTGCAGCTTGCCTGGGTGCTCGACCGAGAGCCGCGACCGGACCAGGAGCCCGAGCGCCGACAGGGCCAGGACCACCACCGCGCACATCACCAGGTAGTCGGGGATGGGCTTGGCGGGATCGACGTGGAAACCCAGTGCGCCGAGCGCACTGGCGACCATGGGGCCAAACAGCGCGTTGACCCACTTCACGAGCAGGAGTTCGTGGTGTGGCATGAGTCCGAAACGTTCCGAGGCTGCGCGGCGGGAAACGACGCGGTCAGCGTGCGCCGGGGCGGGAGGCCCCCGTCAGAGCACCGGCCGCTTCGACAAACGCGGCAGCCACCGCTGACGTCACCCCGACTATCAAGCCCACGGGGTGCAGGCGCAAACGCGACATACTAACGTACGCCAAAAAGCCGAGTAAAGCGTAGCGACCGACGAAACGGGCCACGTGCCTGGCCGCCGCCCGGCCCCGGCGCTCGCCGTCGACCGGCCCGCCCGCGTCGGCCGGTGGCGCCGACCCGGTCGCCAGCGCCGCCAACCCCTCGATACTGCCCCGGATCGTGCGATAGCTGAGCCACATCAGGCCCCCGCCGGCCAGCACCGCCAGCGAAAACCGCCAGTCGCCCCGGGTCACCACCATGGCCCCGGCGGCCGCCACCAGGCAGAAGACCACGGCCCGGCGCTCGAGCCTGGCCAGCATGGCGTCGGTCGCACGTCCGCCCGGCGCGCTCACCGGGGCCCCCGGCGTGCCGACCGCATGGCACTCGACGTGATCCGGTAGACGTTCAGCACGCCGGCGGCGAACCCCATCCCGAACCCGACGAAGAACCCCCAGGGTGTGGTGCCGAACCGCTGATCCACCCACCAGCCGCCCCCGACGCCCATGACGATGGCCATGACGAACGAGAGGCCAACCGTGCCCAGTTCGCCGATGGCGCGCCAGGTGGTCGGCGTCGGAGTGACCGGCGTGGGGTCGAGCGGCACGGGCGCGTGGCGGGGGGCATCCGGAGCCGGCGGCATGGCGCCTTGAGCATCGCACAATCCACTCCCGGAGTGACGAAGGCGCTCCGGGAGTGGCTCGTGTGGTGCTGGGGCACCTGAAGGGTCTGCCGTCGTCGTGAACCTGGCGCGGCAGGGCGCGTGACCACGCCCTGCCGGCGGGTTGGCTGGAGCGTCAGCGCAGGGTCAGGGCCGGGGCCACGCTCACGACGCCCAGCGCCCGCGCCGACGACTCGGCCCAGGTGAACAACTGGTCGGGGAACAGGCCACCGATGATGACCGCCGCGGCGGCGAGCGAGATGGCGATCGCCATCGAGGGCGCGATCGGCAGCGGCGCCTCGCTCTCCTGCGGCGTCATCCACATCCACATCACGACGCGCGCGTAGTAGTAGACCGACAGGACGCTGTTGGCGACGCCGATCACCGCGAGCCACACGTAGCCGGAGTCGATGGCCGCGCCGAAGAGCCACATCTTCCCCATGAAGCCGGCGGTCGGCGGGATGCCGCCGAGGGCGATCATGAAGATCAGCATCGCGAAGGCCATCCACGGGCGGCGATGGGCGAGGCCGCTGAACTCGTGCAGTTCCTCGCCGGGCACGCCCTTCTGCCTGAGGGCGGTGACGATGGCGAAGGCCCCCATCTGCATGCACGCATAGACCGCGATGTAGACGAGTGAGGCCGAGATGCCGCGGGGCGTCGCGGCGACGAGGCCTATCGTGACGTAGCCGGCGTGGGCAATCGACGAATACGCGAGCAGCCGCTTGAGGTTGTTCTGCGTCATCGCCGCGATGTTGCCGACGGTCATGCTGAGCGCGGCCAGCACGTAGAGCGCGCTCCGCCAGTCGCTCGATGCCGACGGAAACGCCTCGAGCATGAGCCGGATCAACATCGCGAACGACGCGGCCTTGGATCCGACCGACAGGAACGACGCGATCGGCGTGGGCGCGCCTTCGTAGACGTCTGGCGCCCACATGTGGAAGGGCACGGCCGCGATCTTGAACCCGAGCCCGGCGACCAGCAGCATGATGGCGAAGCGCCACGCCACGATCGACCCCTCGGGCGATGCCGCCGCGATCGCGATGTCGGCGATGCGGGTGCTGCCCGCCAGCCCGTACGTCCACGCCATGCCGTAGATCAGCACGCCCGTCGAGAACGTCCCGAGCACGAAGTACTTGAGCGCGGCCTCGTTCGATCGGCGGTTGGGCTTGAGGTACCCCACCATCACGTAGAACGACACGGCCATCGTCTCGAGGCCGATGAACATCGTCACCAGGTCGACGCCGCTCGCCATGACCATCATGCCCAGCGTCGCCGTCATCACCAGGACGACGTACTCGGTGGCGCGCACGCCCTCGATGGTCAGCCAGTGGCGCGACGTCTCGAGCGTGATCATCGCGGCCACGATGGCGATGACCTTGATGAAGACGGCGAAGCCGTCGACGGCAAAGACACCGTTGGCGATCGTCACGTCGCGCCCGGCCTGGGGCACCAGGGCCGCCAGCGTCGCGCCGAGCACGACGAAGCCAGCCCAGACGATCGCCGACTGGCGATCGCGCGGCACGAACAGCCCGCCAATCAGCAGGATGAGCAGGCCCACCGTCAGCGTGAGCTCTGGGGCGAGCCACGCCATGTCGGCCATGGTCGGAACGACCTGCATGTCAGTGCACTCCAGGGGCCGGGTGCGTCGTGGCCGGCACGGCGGGCGCGGCATGCGCATCCGGAACCGCGTGGACGGCCGCGGCGGCCCCCGCAGCGATCTCGGGCGACACGCGCTCGACGAGGCGCTGCACGGCCGGCGCGAGCCGGTCGACGAACGGCTTCGGATACAGGCCGATCCAGAACGCCAGGATGATCAGCGGCACGAACGTGAACACCTCGCGCAGGCCGAGATCCTTGAGGCCCCGGTTCTCGTCGTGCGTGATCTCGCCGAACATTGTCCGCTGGTAGAGCCAGAGCATGTAGGCCGCACCCAGGATGATGCCGAGACCCGCCACGCCTGCCCACACCTTGCTGACCACGAACGTGCCCTGCAGGATGAGCACTTCGCCAACGAACCCGTTCAACGCGGGCAATCCGATCGACGACATGGTCATCAGCAGGAAGATGGCCGCGTACAGCGGCATCACCGCCGCGATGCCGCCGTAGGCGTCGATCTGGCGCGTGTGGCGCCGCTCGTAGACCACGCCGACCAGGAGGAAAAGCGCCCCCGTCGACACGCCGTGGTTGATCTGCTGGATGAGCGACCCCGTGATCCCGGTGGGCGTCAGGGCGAACAGCCCCAGGACGACCATGCCCATGTGGCTGACGCTCGAGTAGGCGACCAGGCGCTTCCAGTCCTGCTGTGCCATCGCGCACAGCGCGCCGTAGACGATGCCGATCAGCGAGAGCAGCGCGATCCACGGCACCGCTTCACGCGTGGCGTCGGGCAGCATCGGCATGCTGAACCGGAAGAACCCGTAGGTCCCGGCCTTGAGCAGCAGGGCCGCCAGGATGACCGAGCCGGCCGTCGGCGCGTCGGTGTGCGCGTCGGGCAGCCACGTGTGGAACGGGAACATCGGCACCTTGATCGAGAAGCCGAGGAAGAACGCGAGGAAGACCCAGAACTGCAGGCGCGGCGGCACGTCGAGCGTGTAGTAGCGCGTCACGTCGAACGAGTAGACGCCCGTCACCGCGTGCAGGTGGAAGTACAGCGCCAGGATGCCGAGCAGCAGCACCACGCTGCCGACCAGCGTGTAGAGAAAGAACTTGATCGCCGAGTAGAGCCGCCGGTCGCTGCCCCAGATGCCGATGAGGAAGTACATCGGCACCAGCATCACCTCGAAGAAGAGGAAGAAGAGCAGCAGGTCGAGCGCGATGAACGCGCCGATCACGCCCGTCTGCAGCACGAGGAGCGCGATGTAGTACTCCTTGATGCGCAGCGACACGGCGCTCCACGACGCCGTGATGGCGATGCCGCCCATGAGCGTCGTCAGCAGCACCAGCAGCGCGCTGAACCCGTCGATGCCCGTGTGGTACTCGGCGCCAATCGACGGGATCCACGGCGAACGCGTGACGAACTGGAACTGGTCGGCCGACGAGGGATCGAACTGCCACCACAGCGGCAGCGACACCAGGAAGCCGGCCCACGCGGCGACGTTGGCCACGATCTTGATGCCGCCCTCGAGCCGCCGCGGCATGGCCAGCAGCACGAGCGCACCAACGAGGGGAGTCAGGAGAATCAGTGTCAGCGACACGTCGCACGATCCTTCATGGCACAGGCCTCACGCCCAGTGACCGATCTCATCGCACCACCAGATACACACCGACGAACACCACCACACCGAGGACCATCGCCAGCGCGTAGTTCTGCGTCAGCCCGGTGTGCATCCGCCGGAACCCGAAACTTGCATCGTGCAGGGTGTTCCCCACACCGTTCACCACGCCATCCACGCCGCGCCGGTCGATCAGCGCCGACAGCCACGACGAGAACACCGTCATCGCCGCCGACCCGTTCACGAGCCCGTCGACCACCGTGCGGTCGAACCAGAACGAGAGCCGCGACACCGCGTACGTCCCGGCCACCACCGTCGCGCCATACAACTCGTCGAAGTACAGCTTGTCGGTCAGCCACCGGTGCGCCGTCGAGAACCGCGCTGCCATCGCGTCGGCGATGGCCGGCTTCTGGACGAACATGCGCTGCGCCAGCCAGATCGCCGCCAGCGCCACCGTGACCGAGAAGATCATCAGCGTCCACTCGGTCGCATGCGACAGGTGCCCGCCGCCCTCGCCGCCGTGCGCGCCGGTCGCGATGACCGGCTCGATGAAGTGCTCGAACGCGCTCCCGCCCCACACCGGCGGCATCCCGAACCAGCCGATCAGCGTGGCGCCGGCCGCAAGAACCATCAACGGGCCGGTCATCGCGATCGGCGACTCGTGCGGCGCGTGGTGGCCGTGGTCGCCGTGGCCGTGACCGCCGCCGTGGGCACCGTGCGCATCGTGGGCGGGCGCCGCCTCGCGCCGCGATCCCAGGAACGTCAGCGCAACCAGGCGCCATGTGTAGAACGATGTCATCGCCGCCGTGATCACCCCGAGCACCCACAGCGGGCGGTTGTTGGCGAACGCCTGCGCGAGGATCTCGTCCTTGCTGAAGAAGCCTGCAAACGGGAAGATGCCGGCGATCGCCAGGGCGCCGATCGTCATCGTCACCGCCGTGATCGGCAGGAACACCCGCAGGCCGCCCATGTGGCGCATGTCCTGCTCGCCGCTCATCCCGTGGATGACCGAGCCCGAGCCGAGGAAGAGCAGGGCCTTGAAGAACGCGTGCGTGACCAGGTGGAACATCGCCGCACCGTACGCGCCGACGCCCGCCGCCAGGAACATGTAGCCCAGCTGCGACACCGTCGAGTACGCCAGCACGCGCTTGATGTCGGTCTGCACCAGGCCGATGCAGGCCGAGACGATCGCCGTCAGCGCACCGACCACCGCCACGATCTCGAGCACCTGCGGCGCGTGCGAGAACAGCATCGCGTTGCGGCACAGCAGGTACACGCCCGCGGTCACCATCGTCGCCGCGTGGATCAGGGCCGACACCGGCGTCGGGCCCTCCATCGCGTCGGGCAGCCACACGAACAGCGGCAACTGCGCCGACTTCCCCGTCGCGCCCACGAACAGCAGCAGGCACGCCGCCGACAGCGTCGCAAACGTTGTCGTCTCGATCGGCATGTGCTCGACCGCCGCGCGCACCGCGTAGAAGTCGACCGAGCCCGTCGTCATGAACACCAGCAGCACGCCGAGCAGGAAGCCCCAGTCGCCGATCCGGTTCACGATGAAGGCCTTGCGGCCCGCGTTCGCGGCCGAGTTCTTCTGGTACCAGTAGCCGATCAGCAGGTACGAGCACAGGCCCACGCCTTCCCACCCCACGAACAGCACGAAGAAGTTCGCGCCGAGGACGAGCGTGAGCATGAAGAAGACGAACAGGTTCAGGTACGTGAAGAACCGCGCGTAGGCGCCCGGTTCCTCGTGGTCCATGTACGCCGTGGCGTAGATGTGGATCAGCGACGCGACGAACGTCACCATCAGGATCATCACGGCCGACAGCGCGTCGAGCCTGAGCGCCCAGTCGACCCCGAACGACCCGATGCCGTGCGAAGTCGGCGACGCCATCGCGGGCAGCCACGCGCCGAGCGTGAACTCGAGCACGCGCGCCTCGCCGGCCGGCAGCTTCACGAGTTGCCACACGCTGAAGGCCGACACCACGAACGACAGCGTCAGCGTGGTGCAGGCGAGCAGGGCCGTCAGACGCTTCGGGAAGAAGCGGATGCCGAACACGCCCAGCGTCAGCGCGCCGAGGGCCGGCAGCAGGGGAATCCAGGCGAGCGTTACCATCGCATCACCGTGATCTCGTCGATGTTCACGGTCTCCTTGTTCCTGTAGAGGGCGAGCACGATACCGAGGCCGACCGCCGCCTCGGCGGCCGCGACCGCGATGACGAACAGGGCGAAGACCTGGCCAGACACCTGCTGATGCAGGTTCGAGAACGTGACCAGCGCGATGTTGCCCGCGTTGAGCATCAGCTCGATCGCCATGAAGATGATGATCAGGTTGCGGCGCACGAGGACGCCGATCAGGCCGATCGTGAACAGCGCGGCCGACAGGGCCAGCCAGTGGCCCGGCGTGATCGTCATGCGTCCCTCCGCGCCAGCACGATGGCGCCGACCATCGCGACCAGCAGCAGCACCGAGGCGACCTCGAATGGCACCAGGTACTCGACGTAGAGCGCCCGGGCCACCGCCTCGACGTTGCCACGCGCGCTGTACGTCGCCGCGGTGCCGACCTGCGGTGAGTTGAAGGCGTAGAACGCCACGGCGGCAAACTGCGCCAGCAGCGCGCCACCGAGCAGCAACCCCGTCCGCTCGCGCCGCTGCGGGTGGACGATGGCCTCGGCCGGACGCTTCAGGTTCACCAGCATGACCACGAACAGGTAGAGCACGACGATGCCGCCGGCGTAGACGAGCACCTGGATGACCGCCAGGAACTCGGCGTGCTGCACCACGTACAGGGCGGCAATGGCGATGATCGTGCCCACGAGCCAGACGACGCTGTGCACGGCGCTCTTGGCCGTGATGACCAGCACGCCACCCGTGAGGATCAGCGCCGCCAGGATGTAGAAGGCAATCGCGGTTCCCATCAGAGCAGCACCTTGAGGACAGCCGACACCGCCAGGTTGACCAGCGCCAGCGGGATGAGCACCTTCCACCCGAGCCGCATCAGCTGGTCGTAGCGGTAGCGCGGGAGCGTTGCGCGAATCCAGAGAAAGAGCGACAGCAGCAGGAACGTCTTGAGCGAGAACCATACCCAGCCGGGCACGAGGCCCAGCCACGCCAGCCACGACACGCTCGAGAACGGCGCCAGCCACCCGCCGAGGAACATCGTCACGCCCACAGCCGAGACGACGATCATGTTGGTGTATTCGGCCAGGAAGAACAGCGCGAACCGCATGCCGCTGTACTCGGTGTGGAACCCGCCCACCAGTTCCTGTTCGGCTTCGGGCAGGTCGAACGGTGCGCGGTTCGTCTCGGCCAGCGCGCCGATCACGAAGATCACGAACGCCACCGGCTGGATGAAGACGTACCAGACGCCGTGCGCTTCCTGCGCCTTCACGATCTCGACCAGGCTCAGCGAACCGGCCGTCACGATCAGGCTCACCAGCGTCATCGTCACCGCGACCTCGTAGCTGACGATCTGCGCCGATGCGCGCAGGCTCGACAGCAGCGGGTACTTCGAGTTCGACGCCCAGCCGCCCAGGATCAGGCCGTAGAGGCCAATCGATGCCACCGACACGATGTACAGCAGGCCGATGTCGAGGTCGGTGATGTAGAGCGAAATCTCCTTGCCGAACATCGTCGTCGAGGTACCGAAGGGCACGACGGCGAAGACGATGAGCGCCGGCACCACGACCAGGATCGGCGCCAGCGTGAACAGGAACCGATCCGCGCTCGCGGGCCTGACGTCTTCCTTGGTGATCAGCTTGAGCACGTCGGCAATTGGCTGCAGCACGCCGTGCGGACCGACGCGCATCGGCCCCAGCCGCACCTGCACCCACGCCTGCACCTTGCGCTCGAGCAGCACCATGTACGCCACCGCGCTCAGCACCGCCGTGATCACGACGAGCATCTTGAACACGGGGATGACGACCATGTCGATCATCGATCGACCTCCCCCAGCACGATGTCGATGGTGCCGATCAGGGCCACCACGTCGGCGACGAGGTGCCCGCGCGCCAGTTGCGGCAGCGCCTGCAGGTTGCACAGCGACGGCGGCCTGACGCGCAGGCGGTACGGCGACAGCGACTGGCCGTCGCTCACGATGAAGTAGCCCAGTTCACCCTTGGGCGACTCGATGGCGTGGTAGGTCTCGCCGGCCGGCGGCTTGATCAGGCGCGGCACCTTGCCCATCACCGGCCCGTCGGGCATCCCGTCGAGCGCCTGCTGGACGATTCGCACCGACTGGCGCATCTCGATGAGGCGCACCGTGTACCGGTCGTAGGTGTCGCCGCGCGTGCCGAGCGGCACCTCGAAGTCGAAGTCCTTGTAGGCCGCGTAGGGCTCGTCCTTGCGCACGTCGCGCCTGACCCCCGAGGCACGCAGCGCGGGCCCGGTCAGGCCGATCGCCGTCGCGTCGGCCCCGGAGATCACCCCGACGTCCTTCGTGCGCTCGAGCCAGATGCGGTTGTTGGTCAGCAGCGTCTCGTAGTCGTCGATCTTTCCTGGCAGCAGGTCGCAGAAGGCGCGCACCTTCGCCTCCCACCCGGTCGACAGGTCCATCGGGAGGCCGCCGACGCGCATCGCGTTGTACGTGAGGCGGGCGCCGCAGTACTCCTCGAACAGGTCGAGTACCAGTTCCCGTTCGCGCAGGCAGTACAGGAAGACGGTCACCGCACCGATGTCCATCGCGTGCGTGCCGAGCCACACGAGGTGGCTGGCGATCCGCTGCAGTTCGGCGAGCACCGTGCGGATGTACTGCGCGCGCTTCGGCACCTCGAGGCTCATCAGCTTCTCGACGGTCTCGACGTAGCCGAGGTTGTTCGACGCGGCCGCCACGTAGTCCATGCGGTCGGTCAGCAGGACGATCTGCGTGTAGTCGCGCTGCTCGGTGAGTTTCTCGACGCCGCGGTGCAGGTAGCCGATCACCACGTCCATGTCGATGACGCGTTCGCCGTCGAGTCGCAGCACCAGCCGGAGCACGCCGTGCGTGCTCGGGTGCTGCGGTCCCATGTTGATGACGAGTTCGTCGGTATCGAACGCCGACGTGGCGGTGTCGCGGTTGGTGGTCATTCGATCTCCACTCCCCGCCGCAGTTCTGGCATCGCGATCCAGTCGTCGGGCGCCTCGAGCACCAGTTCTCCCGGCCCCTCGAGCGGATAGTCCTTGCGCTGCGGGTGCCCCTGCCATTCGTCGGGCATCAGCAACCGGCGCAGGTCGGGGTGCCCGGCAAACGGGATCCCGTACATGTCGAAGACCTCGCGCTCGAGCCAGTTCGCCGAGGGCCAGACGCCGCAGGCCGTTGGCGCGGCCTGCTGGTCGGCCACCCGGATCTTGACGCGCACGCGCTCGCGGCGGGTCGTGGCATAGAGCGTGATGACGATGTCGAACCGCTGTTCGCGCGCCGGCCAGTCAACGGCCGTCAAGTCGGCACACGCATCGAACGCGGCCCGCGGGTCGTCGCGCAGCCAGGTCAGCACGGCGACCCAGTGTTCGGACGTCGTGATCAGCGTCCAGTCGCCCACCCAGTAGCTGGTGTGGACGATGGCACCCGGCAGGGCGGCGGTCAGGGGCTCGAGGTAGGCGGGGCGGGCGAGGTCGTCGGGCGGAGGGGGATCGGGTGGCCCCGTGGGCGCCGCGACTTTCTTTTCTGCGGCGGGCGCGGGGCGGGGGGCAGCCGGGGTTGGATCAGCCATGACGTCACGCCCAGTCGAGGGCACCCGTCCGCCACGCATACGCGTAACCGATGACGAGAATCCCGAGGAAAATGCCCATTTCAATCAAGCCAAACAGCAGCAACTCGTCGAGGATCACGGCCCAGGGAAACAGGAAGACCGTTTCGACGTCGAAGACGACGAACAGCATCGCGACCAGGTAGTACCGGACGCTGTAGCGATCGCGCGCGTCCGTCGTCGTCTCGATGCCGCACTCGTAGGCTTGCGATTTGACGATGTTCTGCCGCGATGGGTGAATGAGCGCGGCCGCCGCAAGCATGGCAGCCGTGACCACCAGGGCCACGAGCAGGAAGAGAACGACCGGAAGGTAAGCGTCGAGTATCGACATGCGGCCACTAGACCACAAGAAAAACGTGGACGCCGCGTGAGTCAGTGAGCGCGCCGCGCACGGCGGGAGACGCGGACCGCACGGCGCTCACGGCGCGTTATACCATTCCGTCGCCGCGGGCGTCAAAGCCCGCCTGCCCGCCTCCGCCCGCAAGGGCGCAGGCGGGGTATACTTCAGGCCAGTCAGTACCTGCCACCGAATTGAGGTCCCACATGCTGCCGTCGCGCTCTCGCGCGTACGCACTGGCGTTCGCGTCTGCAATCGCATTGTCGAGTAGCCTGCCGGGATCGGCCACGGCCCAGAGCCGCGAGATCACGGCCTACGTGAGCGCACTCGATGCGCGCGGCGCGATCCTCGACGCCCTGGCGCCCGCCGATGTCGTCGTCCGCGAAGACGGCGTCGCCCGCGAAGTGCTCCGGGTCACGCCGGCCACCGACCCGCTCCAGGTCGTCCTGCTCGTCGACAACAGCGCCGCCACCCGCGACATGATGGCCGACATCCGCCGGGCACTGCCCACCTTCTTCACGGCGCTCGGCGACAGCACCGAGGTCACCCTCGTGACCATTGCCGATCGCCCAACCGTCGCCGTGGCCGCCACGACCTCGCGCGCCGCGCTGCAACGTGGCGTCGAACGCCTGTTTCCGCAGCCCAGCGCCGGCAGCTACGTCATGGACGCCATCGTCGAGACCTCGCGCGATCTCGAGAAGCGCGGTGCCACACGGCCCGTAATCGTCGTCGTCACCACCGACGGCGTCGAGTTCAGCAACGTGCAGGCCGACGCCGCCATCGACGCCATGATCTCGGCAGGCGCGGCGCTGCACGTCGTCATCGTGAACACCAGTGCCGCCTCCGCCATGGCAACCGACGAAGGACGCCAGCGGGCGATGCTCTACGACCGGGGCGTGCGCGCCACCGGCGGCCAGCGGCTCGACCTGCTGACCAGCCAGTCGTTCGAGAAGACGTTGCAGACGCTCGCCACCGAACTCACCCGCCAGTTCAAGGTCGTCTACGCACGGCCCGTGTCGCTCATTCCGCCCGAACGGGTCACGATCGGCGCCGCGCGCGACGCCATCACCGTCAGGGGAATCCGGGCCCCGCTCCCGAGGACTCGCTGACCCATGACCACCTCGTCGGCCCGTGTTCGCCTCTCGCCGCGTCGCACCCGGCGCGTGCGGCTGTTTGCCCTGTCGGCGGTCGTCCTCGCGGGCGCCGCCCAGGCCCAGGTCCCGTCATTCAGGAGCGCCATCGACGTGGTGTCGCTCAATGTCACCGTGACCGACGAGGCCCAGCGGTACATCACCGACCTCGAGCAGCCCAACTTCCTCGTGTTCGAAGACGGGGTGAAGCAGCACATCACGTTCTTCACGCGATCGCAGTTGCCCGTGGCGCTCGCGCTCCTGCTCGACACGAGCGCCAGCATGGAAGACAAGATCGACACCGCGCAGGAAGCCGCGGTGGGCTTCGCCAGGCGCCTGCGCACCCAGGACGTTGCGCAGGTCATCGACTTCGACAGCCGCGCCACGATCGTCCAGACCTTCACCAACGATGCGTCGGCACTCGAGCGGGCGATCCGGGCCACGGCAGCCGGCGGATCGACGTCCATGTACAACGCGATCTACATCGCGCTGAAGGAGATGAAGAAGATCAAGGCGGCCTCGAGCGACGACATCCGCCGCCAGGCCATCGTGGTGCTGTCTGACGGCGAAGACACGTCGAGCCTGTTGCCGTTCGAGGAGGTCCTCGACCTCGCCAAGCGGTCTGAGACCGCGATCTACACGATCGGCATCCGCTCGCGCGAGCCCTCGGCCCTGCGTGGGTTCAAGGAAGCGGAGTTCGTCCTGCGCCAGCTCGCGCAGGAGACGGGTGGCCGGTCGTTCTTCGCCGCCAACGTCTCGGAACTCCCGTCGATCTACAGCCTCATCTCTGACGAACTTTCGAGCCAGTACACGCTCGGCTACAGCTCGAAGAACGCACGCCGCGATGGCGCCTGGCGCCGCGTCGTCGTGCGCACCGACCGCCCCAACGCCACGGCGCGCACGAAACAGGGCTACTACGGCCCCACACCGCAGTAACGAACGCCCGGGGGCGTGCCGCGACGCGCCCTCGGAGCCTGCCGCCCCCCCGGAGGGCGGCGAATCGGGCGCGAAGGCCGCCTGCCACGAACGCGCCCTTCGCCCACCGCAGGTGTGCGAAGCCTGCACACGCGCTACACTACGCGGCATGTTGCCAGCCACCGTGTTCATCGTTGGTGCCGGCCCCGGCGATCCGTCGCTCATCTCGGTGCGCGGCCTCAGGCTCCTGGCGCGCGCCGACGTCGTCGTGCACGATCACCTCATTCACCCGCGACTCCTGCGCGCCACCCGTGCCGACGCCGAATGCATCGACGTCGGCTCTGCCGCGCCGCAGGCCGGCGAGCAGGAAGCCATCAACCTCCTTCTCGTCGAAAAGGCCCGCGAAGGCAAGAGCGTCGTCAGGCTGAAATGGGGCGACCCGTTCGTGTTCGACTCCGGCGGAAAGGAAGCGCTCTTCCTGCACGAGCAGGGGGTGCGATTCGAAATCGTCCCGGGCATCACGATGCCGGTCGCCGGGCCCGCCTTCGCCGGCATCCCCGTCACCTATCCGGGCGCGGGCGACACCCTGACCTTCGTCCGCGGCCACGAAGACGGCACCAACAAGCCCCCGAAGGCCGACTGGGCCGCGCTCGCACGCCTCGACGGCACCATCGTGTGCTACGCAGGGCCCCGCCAGGTGCTCGGCGTCGTGACGTCGCTGATCGAAGGGGGACGGTCGCCGCGTGAATCGACGGCCGTCATCTCGCGCGCCGCCGGGCCGCGGCAGGACACGCTCACCGGGACGTTGGCCGAAGTGCAGGCCCGCCTGCGTGACGAAGTGCAGAAGGACCCCGCCGTCATCGTCGTCGGCGGCGTCGTGGGCCTGCGGGATCACCTGCGCTGGTTCGATGCGCGGCCGCTGTTCGGCAAGCGCGTGCTCGTCACGCGGTCGCGCGAGCAGGCGGGCGAGTTGCTCGAACGTCTCGAGGACCTCGGAGCCGAGGCCATCGAAGCGCCGTTCATCAAGGTCGCGCCGCTGACCGACACTGCGCCGCTCGACGCCGCCATCGACAAGGCCGGCCAGTACGACTGGATCGTCTTCACGGGGGCGACCACGGTCGAGCACTTCATGCGGCGCCTGCAGGCCGGGCCGCACGACGTCCGCAGCCTCAAGGGCCCGAAGCTCTGCGCTGTCGGCCTCGTGACCGCCGAACGGCTGTCACGGTTCGGGCTCAAGGTCGACCTCAAGTTCGTCGAGAACGAGACCGCCGCGATCGTCGAGGGCATGAAGGGCGTGGGGGGACTGAAGGCGGCGCGCGTCCTGTTCCCGCGGGCCGACGGCGCGCGCGACCTGATCGCCGAGGAACTCAAGCGTGCTGGCGCGTCGGTGGATGAAGTGGGCGCCTACCGCCTGATCCGCGAGACACCGGCGGATGGCGAGGGCGACGGCCCCGACATCTACCGGATGCTGCTCGACAAGCAGATCGATGTCGTGATCTTCACGAGCCCGTCAACCGTGAGGAACTTCGCGCACTCGCTGGGCGAGGAACAGGTGGCCGACCTGCTGCAGTCGACGGTGGTCGCCTGCGCCGGCCCGGTGACCGCCGAGGTGGCACAGGGGCTCCAGATCACGACGACGGTGATGCCCCGCGACTACACGCTGGCCGCCCTCGTGGGCGCGGTCGTCGATCACTACGCGGGATCGGCATAAAAGACGTGATCGCCCGTGATCGTGGCCGTGCCCGTAATGGCGGGCACGATCGCGGGGACGCCATCCACCGCCACGCGCTGGGCCACGGTGGCAGACAGGCGTGAGCCGCCGGGCCCCTCGACCGTGACGACGTAGCCCTCGGCCACGGCGCCCATCGCGTCGAGCAGCGCGCAGAGCGCGCCCGTGGCACCGCCCGACGGGCCGCGATCCAGGCCGACACCGTCGTAGACGACGCCGCATCGGACGTCGGCGTCGTCGGCGCGCGGTGGCCCGACGAACACGACGCCTTCGAGCGCCACACCCGTCGATCGTGCGAGCGGCGTGGCCTCGTACGCCTCCGCGATCCGCCTGGCGGCGCGCACGAGGTCGGCATCGGCGAGCACGTCGAGTGCGACGCCCGAGGCCTCGCCATCGATGATCAGGTGACGCCCCCCGAAATCGACGACATCCGCACGAAGGTGCCGCGATCCCACCACCAGGCCGAGCGACGACGCGACCACGAGGGCCGATGGGCCGCGGTAGGTGACCGAGGCCACGCGGATCGGCGTGTCGCTGCTCAGGGTCCACGCGACGTCGAGCGTGCCGCCCAGCGTGGCGACTCGCGCACGATGCTCGCGGCGGCCGTCGCGCGTGGCCAGCGCGGCGGCAGGTGCGCCGAGCAGTCCGCGTTCAACCGCGATCGTCACGGCGGCGATGACGCCGTGCCCGCAGAGCGGAAGCCATCCATCGCCGTCCATGAACACCACGCCCGCGTCGGCGTCGGGCCCGGGATCGACCAGCATCGCGCCGACCATGGCCCGGTGCCCGCGCGGTTCGTGCATGACGAGCCGGCGGAGCGGGTCGGCGAGTCGCGCCAGCGAACTGGCGCGTTCGGCGAATGACACCCCGTCAGGGGCTGGCGCGCCACCCACGACGAGCCGGAGCGGAGCCCCGCCGACGTGGGCGTCGATCGTGGTGACCTGCCTGGGCCTCGGCGCGCGCTTCATGGCAGGATGCATGCGCGATGGGCATGCGTGCCTTCTACTGCGATCACTTCGTGCTCCCGCTTCCCGAGGGGCATCGCTTCCCGATGGCGAAGTACGCGCGGTTGCGGGCGCGCGTGGTGGACGAGGGCATTATCGCTCCGGCCGACCTGCTGGTTCCCGAGGCCGCCACCGACGACGAGTTGTGCCAGGCGCACACGCCGGGGTACGTGTCGGCCATCAGCCTGGGTACGATCTCGCGCGAGGCCGTGCGCCGGATCGGCTTCCCATGGTCGCCCGGGATGGTGGAACGGTCGCGCCGTTCGGTC
>JAEUQQ010000337.1 GCA_016789685.1 Acidobacteriota bacterium
CCGTCCGTCGGGCGAGAACTGGGGATCCTGCTCGGCCGCCGCCGACGTTGCCAGGCCGCGCACGCTCGCATCGGCCACGGTCACCACCGAGACGTCGGAACGCGTCCAGTCGTCGGCCGACGGCGTGGGCTGGTGCTGGAACACGATCGCGCGACCATCGGGCGACCAGTCGAAGCTCCCGACCGAGTAGCGCCCGGCCGTCAGCAGGCGTGCCGCACGCTTGCCTTGCGCGTCGCGCTCGACCGGTTGCACGTAGAGGCGCGCCAGCTTCGGGTTCTCGTCCACCGTGCGCCAGTCGCGTTTCTCCTTGTCGGCCTTTTCCTCGTCATCGGATTTCGGATCGGTCACGACGAAGGCGATCGATGCTCCGTCTGGCGCCCATTCGAACGCGCCGACGCCGCCCTTCTCGTCGGTCAGCTGCTCGGCCTCGCCGCCCGACGGGCTGATGCGCCACACGTTGGCCGTGCCGCCGCGGGCGCTGATGAACCCGATCCAGCGGCCGTCGCCCGACCAGCGCGGGTTCGTCGCCGAGCGGTCGCCGCGCGTGAGCTGGCGCGCGTTGCTGCCATCCGCGCCGGCCAGGTGGATCTGGGAGAGCCACAGGCTCTTCTCTCCCTCCATCGTCGCGGTCGCGACAACGAAGGCGACGCGCGTGCCGTCGGGCGACGGGATCACGCTCGAGACGCGCTTGACGGTCATCGCGAGTTCGGGCGTCCACGCGGCCTGCGCGACGGCCACGGGAGGCGGCCAGGCGGCGACGCACGAGGCGAAGACGAGGATACGGGCACCACGCACGGCCTTGCGGATCCGCTGGACACTCATCGCACCACCTCCGGAGGAACCACGAGCATACTCCCGTTGCCGGTCTGGCCGGCGATGGCGGCAGGATGGCCACGGCGCAGCTGACGCACGCGGCCCCGACGGGGGCGATATCGCCGCCCTGACGCATTACCGTGGTAATATTCGCCATGGCTCATCCGCAATCGAAGATCACGGCACAAGGGCAGATCTCGGTGCCCGCCGAAATCCGGCGGCGGCTGGGCGTCGGGCCAGGTGCGGTGCTCGAGTGGGCCGACGAGGGCGGGCACGTCGTCGTGCGGCGCGTCGGCCGGTATTCCTCTGATGATGTCCACCGGGCGCTGTTCAGGGCGCCACCGGCCCCGAAGACACTCGACGACATGAAGGATGGCATCCGGCGACACATCCGGGGGCGCCGTGCGGGCCGTTGACACGAACGTGCTCGTGCGGTTGATCACGAGAGACGATCCGCGACAGGCTGCGGCGGCCGACCGCTTCGTCGAACAGGGTGCGTGGGTGTCGCACATCGTGCTGGTCGAGGCGACGTGGGTGCTGGCGTCGGTCTACGACTGCAGTGCGAGCGACGTGGCCACCGCCCTCGACATGCTGCTCGACCACCATCACCTCACGGTGCAGGATCCCGACGTCGTCGCTGCTGCCGTCGAGTACTTTCGCCAGCGGCCCTCCTTGGGTTTCTCTGACTGCCTGGTCATCGAAGTCGCCCGGAAGGCTGGGCACCTTCCGCTCGGAACGTTCGATCGGCAACTTGCGAGGATCGACGGTGCGCAGCGCCTCTGACGCGCTGCGACACGCCCGCCCCCTGAGCGTTCGCCCTGCGGCCTCGGCGCTCGATCCCGCATGATCTCAGGCGGTTCGGTCTTGTCGGTCGCCAGGCGCGTGCCCGCAGCCACGCGGGCACGAGCCGTCGCGCCTGTGGCGACCGTGGTGGGGAGATCGCACCGCGCCTGATCTAGACTTCTGCCGTGTTCGATCCGGCCATCGCCCTGCGTGTCGTCAGGATCGTCCACACCGTTGTCTGGGCCTTCTTCGCTGGGTGCATTTGCGCGATCCCGTTCTTTGCGTGGTGGGGCCGGTTCACGCACGCCGCCGTGCTGGCGGCCATCGTATCGGTCGAGGTGGCCGTCCTGGCGTTCAACAGCCTGCGTTGCCCGCTGACCGACGTGGCCGCGCGCTACACGCCCGACCGCGCCGACAACTTCGACATCTACCTGCCGCTCTGGCTGGCGCGCCACAACAAGCACGTGTTCGGCACCTTGTATGCGGCGGGCATGATCTACGCACTCGTTCGGTGGTTCTCGGCAACGGGCTGACCCGGCGACTTCTCACGAGATCGCGGAGCGACCACACATGGCCACGATTGCCATCGGCGACGTGCACGGGCAACTGCCGCAACTTGCGGACGTGCTCGGTCAACTGGCCCCGACGCTGGGCAACGGCGACACCGTCGTGTTCCTGGGCGACTACATCGATCGTGGGCCCGACACGCGCGGGTGTGTCGACGCCATCCTGCAGTTCCGCAACGAGGTGTCGGCCGACGTCGTCGGCCTGCTGGGCAACCACGAAGACTGGATGGTCAGGACGCTCGGTGACCATTCGCACCATGCCTGGCTGCTGGGCATGGACGCGTTCGAGACGATCGCGAGTTACTCGGCCGAGGCGGCGCACGAGTTGCGAGCGGCGGCGAAACACGCCGGCCTGTCGCTCTACACCGACACGGTGACGCTGCCCTACGAACGGTTCTTCGACTGCCTGCCGGCGGCCCACCGGCAGTTCTTCGAGACGCTGCGCGTGTACCACCGTACCGACGACTGCCTGTGCTCCCACGCTGGCCTCGATCCCGCGATCGCCGATCCCGCCTCCCAGTCGCGACGTGCCTGGATCTGGGGAGAAGGCATGTTCCCGCTGGCATACCGGGGTGACGAGACGCTCGTCTACGGCCATCGCAACAACGCGGTGATCGATGCGCACGGGTGGCCACAGCCCGCCGTGCACGGTCGCGCGATTGGCATCGACACCATCGCGCACGGCGTTCTGACCGCGATTCGCCTTCCAGGCGGCCATGTCGTCCAGAGTGCGCGTGGGGCACGGCGGGCGTAGTCGCGAACACGCGCGCGGAGATCGCGAATGGCGACGCCACGCCCGATGCGGAACTGTGCGATCGTTGTCGGGTCGCATGGTCGCCCTCTACGCCGCCGCTGCCGCGCTCTACCTCACCGGGCTTGCGCACTCGTACCTCGGTGAGCGCTACATCCTGATCCGCCTGTTCCGGCGCGACAACCTGCCCGCTCTCCTGGGAGGCACCGCGTTCACGACGGGCACGCTGCGGTTCGTCTGGCACCTCACGACGATCGCCTGGTGGGGGCTCGCGACGCTTCTCGTCATGGCCACCCACGGCGCGCCGACGCGGGCGCAGGTCCTCGACGTGATCGGCATCACGTGCCTCGTGTCGGCGGTGTTCCCGATCGTGTTCACGCGGGGTAGGCACCTGTCGTGGGTCGTGTTCCTCCTGGCCGGGGCCCTCACGCTGATCGCCGCTCACGGCGGCTGAGCGAGGCAGCATGAGGTGGCCCCGATCGGCGGCGCACGGCGCCTTGCCTGCGGCGTATCTCGCCATCCCGGCAGTGACCTGCGACGTACCTCGCATGTGGCGCGGCGATCACGATGGTGGGGCGCGTCGGCGGATTCGCGTAGACTCGTCGCCATCGTCACCGCGCCAGCATTTCGCGGCCGGAGATCTCCGGATACCCGCGGGGAGTGGCCGTCCGGCCGGCGCTGCAATGGAGAACACATGCGCGCGACCGTTCCAGCGACCATCGACGAGGACATTGACGACGCGCCGGCGGCCGTGCCGCCGATCCTCGACGGGGTCAGGCCGGTGATCGGTACGGCACCTTCAACCACGGACACCGCACGATGACGCACACTCGATGCCTGTCACTCCGCTCCGTCTCGCTGTTTGCCGCCATCCTTGCCGTCGTACCTGCGCACGTCGGCTCTGCCCAGCCTGCACCCATGACCCACCACCCGCATACCGCCGTTGCGAAGGGCACGTTCGTCGTCAAGCTCGCGCCCCTGGCCTTCGAAGGGCAGGCCGAGGGCACGACGCTCGGTCGCATGTCGATCGACAAGCAGATTGCCGGAGACCTCGTCGCGACGACGGCCGGCCAGATGCTCAGCGCAATGACGAGCACCAAGGGCTCGGCAGGTTACGTGGCCATCGAGCGCGTCGAGGGCACGCTGCACGGCCGTGCGGGCACGTTCGTGCTGCTGCACACGGGCCTGATGCACCGCGGGACGCCCACCCTGTCGGTGACCGTCGTGCCGGATTCGGCGACCGGCGAGCTGGTGGGCCTGTCGGGGACGTTCGAGATCATCATCGCCGACGGCACGCACAGCTACGAGTTCAGGTATTCGCTGCCGTAGCGGGCACGGGCCCGCGACACGCCGCGATGCCGCGCGCGCCAGGGATCTACCACAGGATGCGCACGACGCCGGCCTCGCGGATGGCCGTGTCGCTCGTCATCAACGGCGCATCGACGTGTCGCGCAACGGCGCAGATCAGCGCGTCGAGGGGATCGCGCGTGAAGCGCAGCGCGTCGGCGGCCGCGACGTGATCGGCCGTGAGTGACACCGGCTGAAACGCCGGGTTGCTGAACAGGTCGTCGAAGAACGCGTGCGTCGGCCGGCGCAGGTTGAGCCGGCCGGCGCGCGCCAGCAGGCTCACTTCCCACATCACCGCGACGGGCACGTAGGTCAGGGCCTGCTGCGCATCCGACTGGGCGAAGTGCGCCGCGGCGCGCTTGCCGAGCCGTGCGGAACTTGCCGCGAAGAAGAGCAGGGCGCTCGTGTCGGTGACGGCGGCGGGGACATCAGCCACGACGTGACCTCGTGGCGCGTTCGCGACGACGTGCGGGCGCCGGGGCAGATGCGGCCGGCGGCGTGGACGCGCCGGGGGCGAACGCGGGCGAGGCCTCCATCACCAGCAGCGGACGCGCGAGCGACTCGTCGAAGAGCGCCCGCACGCTGCCGCGTGCCGCATCGAGCCTGTCGTCGCGTGCGTCGAGATCGATGGTTCCGGCCACCGAATGCACGACGCGCGGCGCGCCGAGGCCGGCGGTGCGCGCCTGGG
>JAEUQQ010000374.1 GCA_016789685.1 Acidobacteriota bacterium
TGCGTTCCGAGACGCGCAGGGCGATGGGGCGCGCGTAGGTCGCCATCGCCGCGTCCTTCACCGATTCGAGGAACACGTCGCGCCGGGCCGTGACCCGGAAGCTGGTGCCGTACCGCCAGGCATGCCCGGGGTCGGCCAGGAAGTGCGCGTCGAGGGGCGTCTGCGCCGACGCCCAGGCGCCGACGTCGGTCCAGGCTGTCGGCGGTAGCCCGTACGAGAACAGCGGGCGCTGGTGTTCGATGCGCAGGGTGAAGGTGCCCCGCGCGACTGCGGCGACGGTGATCGTGACCGCCACGCCCACGGCGACGTGGCGCGCCCACGACGCCGGCCGCCCGGCCTCGGCGCCGGAGCGGTGCGCGTCGACCAGCGCCCACACCAGGTACACCGTCGCGAGGAACTCGACCGGCCACAGCACGCGAGAGGTCTGCAGCTGCACCGCGAGGGCGACCCGCGCCGCGATGAAGGGCAGCGAGACCGCAAACACGGCCAGCAGGACCAGCGCGCCGACGAACAGGCCGCGTTCCTCGGCCTGCACGAGCCCGCGCCGCGCCCGCACGCTGAACACGACGGCGAGTACGGCCGGGGCGATGGCGTTGGTCATCCACGTCGAGGCGCCCCAGTCGCTCGTCGGAAACAGGTAATCCTTGGTCAGCAGTGGCGCCATCCACGCGGCGTCCATCACGGCAACCGAGTTGGCGAGCGGCCCGGCCCAGAGCATCCACGCGCCGATGGGCAGCGCGGCCGCGCCGAGGCCGAGCACCCACCGCCGTCCGCGTGGGTACACGAGGCCGGCACCCGCGAGCCAGAGGGCAAACCACAGGGCGGTCGTCGGGTGCACCACGAAGCCGAGGCCCACGCAGGCGACCGCCCACGCGAGGCGCCGCCGCAGCAGCGCCGCGAGCGCCGCTTGCCCGAGGGCAAACGTGAGCACGCGCGGATGGAAAGAGCCTTCGAACGTGTTGACGCCCGTGTGGGCAATGCGATGGCGCAGTGTCAACGCGGCCAGCAGCGTCCACGTGGCGAGCGTCGACCGGTACAGCGTCGTGCCGATTCGTTCGACGGCGAGCGCAAACAGCGCACAGGTGAGCAGGTATCCGGCGAGGAAGATCGCCTGCAGCGACAGGCCGAGGCGGGTCATCATCCAGGCGATGACCTGGTCAGACGCGAGCAGGGCCGACTGCGGGGCCACGACGGCGGTGTCGTGCGGAAAGGAGGCGGGGTCGAGCGCGCGCTGGATGGCGGGGATGTAGAACGCCTGGTCGGCTATCCCGAATCGATAACCCGCCGAGTTGGCGGTGACCAGCAGCGTGAAGGCCGGGACGACGCCCAGCAGCAGCCAGATCCACCGACGTCGCGAGACAGGCGTCGCGCCGGGCTGGCGTCCAGAATCGTCACCTCGCAGGCGGTCGGCCATCGACGCCCACGATGTTACCGCACGCGGCGAGTGGCGGCGGCTCCGGCGACGCCAGACGTGTACGTCGGCCGGTTTCTGTTACGACGCGCGGCGCAGCGGCGCCTCCTCGTCGTTGTGCCTGACGGCGGCCGGGCGGGCCGGGGCCGACACATCGTCGCCGTTCACCATCACGCGGAGGCGCTGGCCCTGGTTTCGAGCCGCCTCGGCCTGGGCGTGCATTTCCTCTGACGCCGCCGCGGTCTCCTCGGCGGTCGCCGCGGTGCCCTGCGTGAGCTTCTCCATCTCGCTGATCGATTCCGAGACCTGCCGGAACCCGTTGGCCTGCTGGGCGCTGGCCGTGCTCACCGAGTCGACCAGGGTCTTGGCGCGTTCGATCGACGCCGTGATGTCGCGGATCGCGCCGGCCAGGTGCGACACCTTGGCGTCGCCGCTGGTCGAGGCGTCGCCCGACTCGTCGATCAGCGCGACGGTGTCGCGGGCGGCCTGCGCGGCGCGGAGGGCGAGGTTGCGCACTTCGTCGGCCACGACCGCGAAGCCGAGCCCGGCCTCGCCGGCGCGTGCCGCCTCGACGGCGGCGTTGAGGGCGAGAATGTTGGTCTGGAACGCGATCTCGTCGACGGTCTTGATGATCTTGGCGACCTTGTCACCTGACCCGCGGATCTGGCCCATCGCGACCATCATGTCGTTGAGCGCCTGGTCGGCGCGCACCGCCATGGCGTCGGCGCGGCTGAACAGTTCCGCGGCCTCGCGCGACGTCGCGGCGTTCTGCTCGGTCATCGCCGACATCTCCTGCATCGTCGCCGACGTCTGTTCGAGTGACGCCGCCTGCTGGCCCGAACTCTGCGACAGGCGCATCGACGACGACGCGACCGAGGCGGCCGCGGCCTGGAGCTGGTCGACGCCTTCGTTGAGTTCGCCAGACACGCCCCTGAGGTTGCCGGTCAGGCGTCTGACCACGACGATGGTGATGGCGCCGACCACGAGGGCCCCGACGAGGATGGCGATGGCCAGCAGGCGCGACTGCGTCGCCGTCGCGTCGGCCTCGATGCTGCGCGCGGTGAAGACGTCGGCCTGGGCGGTCTCGAGGGTATCGGCGAGCTTCTCGTTTGTCTCAACGAGTGTCTGGGTCTTGGCCGAGAGCTTCTGCATCGTCTCGGCCTCGCCGACCGAGGCGGCGTCGTCGTGGCACGAGGCGCAGCCCGTTTCCCACGCCTTCATGCCGTCTTGCAGCTTGGCGAGGGTCGTCCGGTCGGCGTCGCTCGTCACCAGCCCGGAGAGCGTCGCCGCGCTGTCAGCGGCCTTCTTCTGGATTTCGGTGACGCGGTCGTGCAGCTGCATCAGCCGGTCGGTGTCGCCCGAGGCGCCCGCGACGATCATCGCCTTCTCGGCGGCGAACAGCTCGGCGTTGGCGTTCTTGAGCTGGCCGGCCAGGCGCATGCGCTTGCCGGCATCGAGGCTGGCGTGCTGGCCGACCTGCATCGATCGCGAGTTCATCACTGCAACGCCAGATGCGCCGATCGTCAGGGACACGACGACTCCGATACTCGTCAGGAGCCTTTGTCCCACCGTCCATTGCCGGGCCATGACCGCTACCTTCGGGGGGCACAGTCGACCACACGACTCTGCGAGAGCAATCGGCGCGCCTGCCGACCGTGTGAGCCGCGCGCCGGACGCGGCGCCGGTTGGGCCCGCCGTCGAGGTCGCCGTGGCGGGGTGCCGGTGCGCTATGACCGGCGCAGGCGCCGTGTTGCGGTCCGGTCCGGGCGCAGAAGGCGCTATCATCCCGCCGATGACGACCCTCGAGACGGCGATCGGTGGCATGCGGTGACCCGGAGTGCGTGGCTGCAGGGAGCCGCGTCGCCATGCGTGGCGTCGCCGCAGGCACCGCGGAGGCGCAACCTCGTGCTGCTGGGGCCACCCGGCGTGGGGAAGGGTACCCAGGGCGAGCTGATCTCGTCGCGCCTGGGCCCCTGCCACCTGTCGACCGGCGACCTGTTCCGGGTGGCCAGAAGCCTCGATCCCGAGCGCCGCACGCCGGCCATGAACGAAGCGCTCGACACCATCGCGCGCGGACAGCTGGCGTCTGACGAGACCGTGCTCGGCCTCGTGCGCGAGCGCGCTGCCTGCCTGCGGTGCGACGGTGGGTTCCTGCTCGATGGCTTTCCGCGCACCGCGGCGCAGGCCGCGGCGCTCGCCGCGCTGCTCGAGTCCGACGGCCTGGCCCTCGACGCGGCCGTCGCGTTCAGCCTGCCCGTCGACCTCATCGTCGCCCGCCTGGCTGGCCGGCGCGTGTGCGGCGGGTGCAAGCGTGTCTACCACGTCGAGGCGAAGCCTCCGGTCGTGGCGGGTGTCTGCGACGCATGCGGAGGCCACCTCGAGAAGCGAGACGATGACCAGCCTCACGTGGTGCGGGTGCGGATGCAGGAATACGAAGCGACGAGCCCTCCGCTGATCCGCTACTACGAACAGCGGGGGCTGCTGCTGCCCGTCGACGCGGCGGGCACGCCCGACCAGGTCTTCGACAGGTTGAGCGCCCGCCTGGCCGCCTCGACGGCGTCCTGAGCCGGCGCACGCGACCCGCCCGATGGAACCCCTCGAGTTCCTTGCGCAGCACGCCCCCTTCGATCGGCTCGACGCCTCGGGCCGCCGGTTGCTGGGGACCGCGCTCGAGATCGCGTACGCGCCGCCCGGCAGCGTCGTGCTGACGCGCGGCGGCGCAGTGGCCGAGCGGCTCTACGTGGTCAGGAAAGGGACGGTCAGGCTCGAACGCGACGGCCAGGTACAGCAGGTGATCGAGGCGGGGGAGTGCTTCGGCTTCCCGTCACTGATAGGGCGCGCCGCGCCGACCGCTGACGCCGTCGCGGCCGACGATACGCTGCTCTACCAGGTGCCGCGCGACGCCTTCGACCTCCTGATGGAGCGGCGCGAGTTCGCCGACTTCTTCCTGCTCGACCTTGGCGCACGGCTGCGTCAGGCGACGGCGGGTGGACCGTCGGCCACGCTGGGGACGGCGCTAGCGGCCGAGGTCGGCCGGTTGATCGACTCGGCCCCGGTCTACGTCGAGCCCACGCGGTCTGTCGAAGCCGCGGCGGCGCTGATGCAGGCGTCTGGCGTGAGTGCCCTGCTGGTCACGGGCACGCCGCTGGGCATCCTGACCGATGCCGACCTCAGGAACCGCGTGCTCGCGGTTGGCCGGGGGCCATCGACGACCGTCGACGACGTGGCGACGCGGCCGGTGAAGACCATCGCGCACACGGCCACGCTCATCGAGGTGCTCGCCTTCATGCTCGACCATCGCGTCCACCACGCCGTGGTCGACGAGGGCGGCCGCATCGCGGGCGTGCTGACCGATACCGACCTGCTGCGCCTCCAGGTGCGCAGCCCGCTTGCCCTGCTGCGCGGCCTCGACCGGCTCGCGATTCCCGGCGACCTGCCGCGGTATGCCTCCGACCTGGCGGCGATGGTCGAGAGCCTGCTGTGGAGCGGCCTCGACGCGCTGCAGATCGCACCCCTCGTCTCGCGCATGCACGACGCGTTGACGGCACGGCTCATCGTAGCGGCTGCAGCGGAACTCGGACCCTCGCCGGCCCCGTACGCCTGGATGGTGCACGGCGCCGAGGGGCGGATGGAGCAGTCGCTGCTCACCGATCAGGACAATGCCCTCGCGTCGGCCGACGCGTCGCCAGAACTCGAGGGCTACCTCGCCGCCCTGGCGGCGCGGGTCGTCGAGGGACTTGCGGCGGCGGGTGTCGCACCCTGCGGCGGTGGCTTCATGGCGACGAACTGGCGGTATCCGCTCGACGAGTGGGTCCGGCGATTCCGTGGGTGGCAGGCGGCGCCGTCGCCGCGGGCGCTGATCGCCGCCATGAACCTCTTCGACTTCCGCCGCGTGCACGGCACGCTCGATCTGGCACCGTTGCAGGCGACCGTCCTGGCGCTGTGTCGCGAGCCGCTCTTCATGGCGCACCTGGCGCGCGCATCGCTCGGGCTCGAACCGCCGATTGGGTTGCTGCGCCAGATTCGTGAAGAGGACGAGGGCGTCGACCTCAAGAAGGGCGCGATCGTCCCCATCGTCAACCTCGCCCGGTTGTATGCGCTCGACGCGCAGGCGGCGGCGCGGTCGACGAGCGAGCGGCTCACTGCTGCCGAGGCGGCGGGCACGTTGAGCGCGGGCGCTGCGTCGATGCTGCACGAGGCCTTCCGGTTCACGATGGGCCTGCGGTTGCGGACGCAGCTGGGCGCCGTGCGCGCAGGCATGCCCCCCACGCACCACGTCAGGCTCGCTGCGCTGTCATCGATCGACGGGCTGCACCTCAAGCAGGTGTTCCACGAAGTGCGGCAGCTGCAGGCCGCGACCGCGGTGCGCTATGGGACCGATCGGCTGGCGTAAGCGGCTACGGCCGTCGCCCGACTGGACGACGACGACGTTCTGGGCCATCGACGTCGAGACGACAGGGCTCGACGTGCGGCGCGACCAGATCCTGTCGGTCGGCATGGTGCCGATCCGCGACGGCGTCATCCGCTACGGCGAACGCTTTGCGACGCTGGTCAGGCCGGGATCGGCCTCCGTGCCGACGCACGATGGCGTCGGCATCCACCACATCCTCCCCGGTGATGTTGCGTCGGCACCGACGTTCGGCGCGGTGGTCGATGCGATCGAGTTGCGCCTCCGCGAGGGACTGGTGGTGATGCACCACGCGCCGGTCGATCTTGCGTTCCTGGCGAAGGCGTACCGCGACCTCGGCCGGACCTGGCCGCGCGTGCGCGTCATCGACACGCTCGACCTGCTGATGCGCCTCCACCACCAGCGTCATCATTTCACCCCGTTTCCGCCGCCGCTGCGCGCGTCGCTGCGCGATGCGCGGGCCGAGTTCGGGCTGGCGGCGCACGACGCGCATGACGCGCTGAGCGATGCCGTGGCGACAGCCGAACTGTTTCTGGTCTTGCGTTCACGGCTGGGCGTGTGCACACTACGCGGGCTCGGCTAGTTCAACTTGCGGTCGCCGCGTCGAGGGCCTTGCGCACCCGTCGTGGCCCCGTCTTGCGTCGGTGCCACGTGGCTGCCGGCCCCCCGGAGGTTCGACCGTGCGCACGTCCACGCCCGAGATGCTCGCCTCGCCACCGTTCAAGCACCTGGTGCGGCGGCGCTGGCTCGTCTCGCTCTCGCTGCTCGCGGTACTGTTCGTGACCTACTACGGGTACATCCTGCTCATTGCCTACGACAAGCCGTTCATGGCGCAACGGATCGGCGAGGTCACGACGCTGGGCATTCCGCTCGGGGTGGCGGTGATCCTCGTGTCGTGGGTGCTGACCGCGGTGTACGTCGTGTGGGCCAACGCCGCCTACGATCCAGAAGTCCGTCGGCTGCGCGACCAGGTCGAACACGGTCGGGGGCGATAGGCGCGATGGACACCACGCTCGGGACGCCGACGCTGTCGGCCATCGCGTTCTTCCTCGTCATCGTCGTGCTGACGCTGGCGATCACCTACTGGGCCGCGAAGCGGACCCGGTCGACCAAGGAGTTCTACGCGGCCGGGCGCAGCGTGAGCGCCCTGCAGAACGGCCTCGCGCTGGCGGGCGACTACATGAGCGCCGCCTCGTTTCTCGGCATCACCGGCCTCGTCGCGCTCAAGGGCTACGACGGGATGATCTACGCCACGGGCTGGCTCGTCGGCTGGCCCGCGCTGATGTTCCTGATTGCCGAACCGCTGCGCAACCTCGGGAAGTACACGTTTGCCGACGTGGTGGCCTTCCGCCTGCGGCAGACGCCGGTGCGGATCGCCTCGGCCGTCGGCGGCATCCTGACCGTGCTCTTCTACACGATCGCGCAGATGGTCGGGTCAGGGAACCTGATCAAGCTGATGTTCGGGATCTCGTACGAGTCGGCGGTGATCATCGTGGGCGTGATCATGATGGCCTACGTGCTCTTTGGCGGGATGATCGCCACGACGTGGGTGCAGATCATCAAGGCGGTCCTGCTGCTGGTGGGTGTGACGGTGCTGACGGGGCTGGTGCTCGCGCAGTTCGGCTTCAGCCCATCGGCGCTCTACGCCGCGGTCGTCGAGCGGTATTCGCAGGCGGCGCTCGAGCCGGGCGGACTGGTCACCAATCCGATCGATGCGGTGTCGCTCGGGCTGGCGCTGATGCTGGGGCTGCTGGGCCTGCCGCACATCCTGATGCGGTTCTACACGGTCCCAGACGCCCGGGCGGCCCGCGTCTCGGTGTTGTACGCGACCGGGTTCATCGGGTACTTCTACATCATCATTCCCATCGTCGGCTTCGGGGCCTCGGCGCTCGTCGGGCGCGATCTCATCACGAAGATCGACGCGGGCGGCAATATGGCGGCTCCGCTGCTGGCCGAGCAACTGGCCGGCACGCCGTTCCTCGGGTTCATCGCCGCCGTGGCGTTTGCGACGATCCTGGCGGTCGTGGCCGGCCTGACCCTGGCCGGGGCCTCGGCCCTGTCGCACGACATCTACACGCACGTCATCAAGGGCGGCCATGCGACCGAGGCCGACCAGGTGCGCGTGGCGCGGTGGGCGACGGTCGCCTTTGGCGCCTTCGCGGTCGTGCTCGGCATCGTCTTCAAGGGGCAGAACGTCGCCTACATGGTCGGCCTGGCGTTTGCCATCGCCTGCAGCGCGAACTTCCCGGCCCTGTTCCTGTCGATCGTCTGGCGGCGCTTCACGACCCCGGGCGCGGTGGCGTCGATCCTGACGGGATCGATCCTGACCGTCGGCCTGATCGTGATCAGCCCGACGGTGTGGGTCGACATCCTGAAGTACCCGCAGCCGATCTTTCCCCTGCGCAACCCGGCCATCGTGTCGATGACGATGGCCTTTGCCGTGGGCATCCTGGTGTCGTTGCTGACGCGCGAGCCGTCGGCCGAAGCGGCGTTCGAGGATGAGAAACTGCGGACCTACCTCGGCATCGGGGCCGAGTAGGCGCCTGAACGTCGCGTTCCGGAGGATCCCGTGTCGCAGGACATCTATCCCGTCAAGCCGCACATCGCCCAGCGTGCCTTCATCAACTCGATGGAGGAGTATCAGCGCCTGTACCGCCTGTCGCTCGACAATCCCGAGTGGTTCTGGGGCGAGCAGGCCAAGGCGCTCACCTGGTTCCATCCCTGGACGTCGGTCTTCGACGCCGACTACGCCGAGGTCGACTTCTCGTGGTTCTCTGGCGGCCGGCTCAACGCGTCGATCAACTGCGTGGATCGCCACCTCGATGCGCTCGGTGACAAGACGGCGATCATCTGGGCCCAGGACGAGCCGGGCGTCTACACCCACATCACGTATCGTGAACTGAAGCATCGCGTGTGCCGCGTGGCCAACGTGCTGCTCAGCCACGGCGTGCGCAAGGGCGACCGCGTCTGCATCTACCTGACGATGATGCCGGAGCTGGTCTACACGATGCTCGCGTGCGCGCGCATCGGTG
>JAEUQQ010000405.1 GCA_016789685.1 Acidobacteriota bacterium
TACGACGTAGCGCCCAACAGCCGCTTCAACATCTGGGTCGACTGGGAAGATGCGAGGCTCGCCGACACGTCGGTCGCGCAGGTGATCACCTCGACCAATGGTGTGCCCATCGTCGTCGAGCGTGCGATGTGGTGGTCGGCCGACAGCTGGTACGAGGGACACAACAGTGCGGGCGCGACCCAGGCCGGGAGCAAGTGGGCAGCCGCTGGCGGCGAAGAATCGGGCCGCTATGCCGTCGAGACCTACATCTCGTCGCAAACACGAGCACCTTCGGCGGCGACGTCGATGTGACCGTGGTGTTCGAGGACGGCGTGACCGAGACGCAGCGTGTGGCGGTTGGCGCCAACGCGCGAACGACGTTCCGCATGCGCGACTGGTTCCCCTCGACATCTGGCCGCCGCTATGGCGTCGTCGTGGAAGCGGCAAACCCGGCGATGCAACTGGTGGTCGAGCGCGCCAACTACAACAGCGCCGAGGGCGACTTCTGGGGCGCGGGCGCGAACGCGCTGGCGACGCGCCTGCGGTGACCGTTCGCGCGACCGCCGGTCGGTGCACGCGCCTGCGACGCGACTTCCGGCCACCGGGGGTGAGCGAGTGCCATCCGCACGCGCGCACCCGGCGGGGGCGTGACGACGCGATCACCGCCGCTTTGGCCGCAGCGACGGGACCATCCACCCCAGCACCCAGAGTCCCTGGATGGCGGCACCCGCGGTCGCGACCCCACGCGCGACGGCGTGGGTGCGTGCGTCTGACGAGATGCGCGCACTGAACGCCGTCGCCGACGGTGTCGCGAGGAAGGCGGTGAGCTGCGTGACGAGATCGTCGGTGTCGCTGAAGTTGCGGCTCTGGACGCCATCGACCCAGCCGCCGTCGGTCTTGTACTGGGCCCACGCCACCGGCTGGTAGGCTGTGCGCCCCGACGAACCGAACGCCGGGCGTGTGTCGGTCGACACCTTGCGCTCGACGCCCTGGACGAATCCCAGGTCGGTGCGCCACGGCAGTCCCATTGCGGCGCGCGAGAGCCGGCACGAGGCGCGCCCCCCGGGCGGCCGGACGCACTCGAGCGTCTCTGGCGCGCTCATGAACATCAACGTGCCGCCGACGCCCATCAGCACGGCACAGAACAGGGTGGTCGTGAGCGCGCCCTTCCTGCTGTAGGTGTCAACGCGTCGAGCCACGCGGTTCCTCCCTCTGACGCGCGGCCATCACGGGCCGCCACTGGTCCCGGGCGCGCGCAGCGGCGCCGACGCCGCCACGCGGTGCCCGGCGTGCCGGGGCCAGATCGTGCGAAATGCGATGAAGAAAGATGTGACCCCCTGCGAAGTCCAGAGCGCCAACCGGGGGCCGTGTGGCCATGTCGCATCGGCGGGAAGGGGTCAGGTCGTGCAAAATGCGATGAAGAAAGATGTGACCCCTCCGTGACGCCGTCGTGGGAGAATCCGCGGATGCGCTTCATCGTTCGCGTCGCCGTGCCCGCGCTGGCCGGCGCTCTGCTGCCGCTGCACGCCGCTGCCCAGGCACCGCCGGCACCACCGGCCGCCATCACCGTCCCCGACGACCCGTTGCGCCAGGCGTTCGAACGCCGACTCGAGGCGACCGCCCTGGCCCTCGATGGCGACATGGGCTACTGCATCGTCGACCTCACCACCGGCGCCCGCCTCAGCCGGAAGGGCGACCAGGCCTTCCCGACGGCATCGACCATCAAGATCGCCGTGCTCTACGAACTGTTCAGGCAGGCCGACGAGAAGCGCCTGCGCCTCGACGACGTGCGCGCCCTCGGCGCCGCGACGCGCGTCGAGGGCAGCGGCATCCTCCAGTTCCTCGACACGCCCGCGCTCTCGCTCACCGACTACGCGACGCTGATGATCATGCTCAGCGACAACAGCGCAACCAACGTCCTGATCGACGCCGTCGGGATGGACAACGTCAACCAGCGCATGCGCAGCCTCGGGCTCGCGCACATCTGGCTCCAGCGACGGATGATCGACCTCGAGGCCGCGAAGCAGGGACGCGAGAACCTCGCGTCGCCCTGCGACCTCGCCGCGCTGCTTGGCATCGTCGAGAAGGGCACCGGGCTCACGACCGCGAGCCGCGAGGCCATGCTCGCCATCCTCAGGAAGCCCAAGAGCACACCGATCACGCGGGCCGTGCCGGCCGGGATTCCGGTCGCGAGCAAGCCAGGGGGGCTCGACGGCGTGGCCGTCGACGCGGGATTCGTCGCCCTGCCCGGACGACCCTACATCGTGGTCGGCATGACGACCTGGCTGTCGACGGGCAGCGACGGCGACGCGGCCGTGGAAGTGCTCGCGCGAGACACGCACGCGTACTTCGCGCGCCTGGCGCGCGGCGGCCGATACGGACGGATGATTCCGTAGACGAGGACACGATGACGAACCGGCGGGAGTTCCTCCAGGCGAGCGCATTGGCAGGCGGCGCGCTCGTCACCGGCGCGCTGGCGCCGATGGCACGTGCGCAGGCCAACCAGGCGAGCGCCGCCACCCATGCGCGCAGCATCCTCATCCTCGGCGGCACCGGGTTCATCGGCCCGCACCTCGTGCGCCACGCGGTGTCGCGCGGCCACCGCGTCACGATCTTCACGCGCGGCCGGCGTACCCCGGACCTGCCGGCCGGCGTCACGAAGCTCGTCGGCGATCGCAACGGACAACTGGATGCGTTGAAGGGCGGCACGTGGGACGTTGTCATCGACGACTCGGCCACCAATCCCGACTGGGTGCGCCAGTCGGCCGAACTGCTGCGCAACGCGGCCGGCCGGTACCTGTTCACGTCATCGACCGGCGTCTACTATCCGTACCTGACACGTGGCCTCGACGAGAACGTCGCCCCGCACACCGACCTCAAGGACCCGAAGGACGGCTCAGAGGACTTCGGCGTGAGGAAGGCCCTCTGCGAAGAGCAGGTGCAGCGCGTGTTCGGCGACCGCGCGATCGTGTCGCGGCCGACGTACATCATCGGCCCCGGTGACACCACGGACCGATTCCCGTACTGGCCCGTGCGGCTCGCCAGGGGCGGCGACGTCGTCGCGCCGGGGAAGCGCGACGACCCGGTGGCGTTCATCGACGTGCGCGACCTCGCCGAGTTCATGGTCAGGCTCGTCGAAGACGGCCGGACGGGCACGTTCAACGTCGTCGGCCCGAAGACACCGATGAGTGCGCGCGACTTCTACCTGCGTGCGCAGAAGGCGATCAACCCCGCGGCGCGGCTCGTATTCGTGGACGACTACGACCTCCTGACGCAGCACGGGATCGACGGTGCCGTGCCCTGGGTCATGCTCAAGGGCAACGACTACGGTCACCAGTCGGTGAAGAACGACAAGGTGATTGCCGCCGGCCTGCAGTTCCGCCCCATCGAGCAGACGCTCGCCGACACCGCGGCCTGGTGGCCGTCGGTGCCCGAGGCGCGTCGCACGTCGCCGCGGTTTGCCATCACGCCCGAGGCCGAGGCCAGCGTCCTGGCGGCCTGGCGCGCGCGTGGTTGAGTCCAGCATCCCTGGCGGAGTGTGCGCATGACGAGTGTTGACGCCACGTCGACCCACGGCACCGTGCGTGTCGAACCCTGGCCGAGCGAACTGCCGTTCATGTTGCTCGTCGCGGCCGCGTCGCTCGCGATCTGGGCGTTGCTCGCCATCTCGATCATCGGCCTGATCTACGTGTTGCTCCTCGCGCTGTTCTTCCTGTTCGCGCACATCGCGTTGATCACGTACGTGCGCGGGTCCGCAGTGCGGCTGTCGCCGACGCAGCTGCCCGAGTTGCACCAGCGTGTCGTGGACCTCGCGACGCGCGCCGGGGTGTCGCCGGTGCCAGAAGCGTACGTGATGCAGGCCGACGGGTCGCTGAACGCGTTTGCCACGAAGTTCCTGCGGGCACATCTCGTCGTGCTGTTCACCGACCTGCTCGATGCCTGCGGTGACGACGACGCGGCGCGCGACATGATCATCGGGCACGAACTCGGGCACGTCCGGTCGGGGCACCTGCGCTGGCACTGGTTCCTGCTGCCGGGGATGCTGGTGCCGTTCCTCGGATCGGCCTACTCCCGCGCGCGCGAGTTCACGTGCGACCGATGGGGAGCCGCGCTGTGCGGATCGCCGCAGGGCGCCATCCGCGGCCTGGTGCTGCTCGCGGCTGGGCGCCGGCTCGCGCCCCGCATCGACGTCGCCGCCTACGTCGCGCAGCAGCAAGGACTCGACACGGGCCTGATGACGATCGGACGGTGGCTGTCGGGCTACCCGCCACTCTCGGAGCGGGTCGAGGCCATTGGCGGACTGCGGACCTCGGAGCGCAGTACTCGCGGCCCGGTGCGTGCCGCGGCGATCCTCGGCGCGATGGTGCTGGTGCCCCTCGTGGCCGGCGCGGTGGCCGTGGCGGCGTTCACGTCGACGTTCCGCACGGCGTTGGCCACAGCCGCGCAGGCCGGCGCGGCGTCGCCGGAACTCCCGCGCGACGATGCCAAGGATGCCCAGGTTGCCGCCGACGTGGCGCGCATCCAGGCCCTGATCGCCCAGGAACTGGCGGCCGGCCGCAGCCTGCCGGCAGACGATGCGGCATTGGGGGCGCTGTGGGCCGCCAGCCATCCCGGTACCCCGCTGCCGCTCGATCCTTACACCGCGTCGAAGCCGTACGGCTACTCGCGGTTCGACGAGCAGACCGGCGTGGTCTTCAGCGCCGGGCCTGACGGCCAGCCCTTTACCGACGACGACATCGACCACTACGTGGATCCTGACGGTTCACGCTGAACGCCTGGCGAGGTCTACACACGGATGTGTCAGTAACACCTCGATTCTGTCGCCGGAACTGCGGGCGCCACCGCCAGGCACGCCAGACCAGTGCAGGGGCGAACGGCTGGTAACGGTACGGCTGTTGCTTTCCGTCGGTGGGGTCGTGTGCCCCTCCCGTTGATGCCGCTCGCCGTCGCCCCTCCCGTCGTGTCGCGACCGCCGCTCCGCGCGCGGGCGGCGTACGCGTCGGTGCCGTGGCTGCTGGCCCTCGTCGTGGCCCTGGGCATCCAGGGGCCCACGCAGGCGCAGGTGGCCCAGCAGACTGTCACGGGCTGGCTGTCGGTGGTGTGGGCCGATGGACAGGTGGCCGAATCCGGCCAGGATCCCGCCAGGAATCCCGCTCGGCCCGCGTTCGTGGTGCTGCTCGCCGACGATCGGGGCGGGGTGACACGTCTTGACATACCCGTGTCGCTGGCGCAGTCGCTCGGCGGCCTCCGGAGGCTCGACCGGCGCCGCGTGGAGGTGACGCTCCCGGCATCGGCCGCCGCTGCGCCGCCGGCCGGGGCCACGGCTCGTGTCGCCCGTCCGACCAACCTGCGCGCCTTGTCGTCGACCGCAGGTGTCGCGCCGGCCGGGGCATCGGCCGACGTGCCGCTCGATGCGCAGGGCAGCATCTCGGGTTCGCATCCCTGGGTGACCATCGCGTGCAAGTTCCCCGACGTCGCCGCGGAGCCGCGCACGCTGTCGTTCTTCTCGGGCATGTACGCGAGCACGGCGCCCGGCCTCGACCACTACTGGCGTGAGCAGTCGTACGACACCGCCAACGTCGCGGGCAGCCAGGCCTTCGGCTGGTTCGTGCTGCCGCGTGTCAGGAGCTTCTACATCTACGACCAGGATGGCGACGGCTACGTCGACGCGGACCTCGACCGGCTCTTCGACGACTGCACGGGCGCGGCCACGTCGTCGGTCAACTTCGGCTCGTTCCAGGGCATCAACATGATGTTCAACAGCGACCTCGACGGCCCGGCGTGGGGCGGGTCGCTCTTCGCCACGCTCGACGGCGTGAGCCGTGTGTGGCCCGTGACGTGGGAACCGCCGTGGGCCTACGCCGACATCTCGGTCATCGCGCACGAGATGGGGCACGGCTTCGGCCTGCCGCATTCGTCGTACGGCACGTCGAACGCGTACGACAACGCGTGGGACGTGATGAGCAAGGATCGCTACGGCTGCCCGCCAGAAGACGCGACCTACGGCTGCACGGGCCAGCACACGATCGCCTACCACAAGGACCTGCTGGGCTGGATCCCGTCGGCCCGCAAGGTCGCCGTGCCGTTCGGTGGATCGGCCACGGTGACGCTCGAGCGCCTCGCGCAACCCTCCACCACCGACACGCGGCTCGTGACCGTGTCGGCCGGCACGTCTGACGGCAAGTTCTTCACGGTCGAGACCCGTCGCCGCATCGGCTACGACACCAAGGTGCCGGGTGACGCGGTCGTCATCCACGAGGTCGTCCCCAATCGCAGCGACGATCGTCCGGCGCACGTGGTCGACATCGACGGCCTTCCCACGTCTGACGGCGGGGCGATGTGGACCGTCGGCGAGACCTTCACGGATCCCTCGGGCGTGCGCATCAGCGTGACGGGATCCACGGCGACCGGCTACACCGTGCAGATTGGCGGCGCGACGACGCCGCCCACGTTGTCGGGCATCAGCCCCTCGACGGGGGCGACCGCCGGCGGCACGACCGTCACGCTCACGGGCACGGGATTCGTCGACCAGCAGACGACCGTGCGTTTCGGCGGCAGCAGCGCCGTCCAGGTGAGCGTCGCCTCGGCGACGTCGCTCACCGCCGTCACGCCGGTCAGTGCGTCGAGCGGCCCGGTCGATGTCACCGTGCAGACACCGAACGGACAGGCATCGCTCTCGCAGGCCTTCACCTATGCGCTGGCTCCATCGATCACGACGCTGAGTCCGGTGTCGGTTCCAGCCTACACGCAGTCGGCGATCACCGTGACGGGCACGAGTTTCGTCACCGGCGGCACCACGGCCGCCTTCGTCTCGGGCGCGACGCCCCCGGTGTCGACCAACGCGGTGGTCTCGGGCGTGACGCCGACGTCGCTCACGGTCACGGTGCCGTGGCTCACGCCTGGCACCTACACGCTGCAGATCACGACGGCGGGAGGGACCGCGACGCGGTCGGTCGTCGTCTACGGAATGCCGTCGATCTCGCAGGTCGCCCCCGCGTTCGGGCCAGTCGCGGGTGGGACGGTCGTCACGATCACCGGCGCGCAGTTCGTGGCCGGATCCACGACCGTCACCGTGGCGGGTGCCCCGGTCGCGGCGACGGTGCAGAGCGCGACGCAACTGACGCTGACGATGCCGGCCGGCGCCGAGGGCTACGCCCCCGTGCGCGTCACGACGCCCGCGGGCTACTCCGAGCACACGAATGGCTTCGAATACCTCGGCGTGCCGGTGCTGTCGAGCGTGACGCCGGCCACGGGATCAACGGCAGGCGCGACGCGGATCACGCTCGACGGGCTGCGGTTCCACGCGCGCGTCGGCGCGCCGATCGTGGTGCGCGTCGGCGGGTTGCCCGCGACCGACCTGCTCAACTACGGCCCGACCATGGTCAGCGTCCTGACCCCTGCGGGTCTGGCGGGGCTCGCCGACGTGAGCGTGACGACGGCAGGAGGTGTCGCCACACTACCGGCGTTCACCTACATCGCGCCCGCGACCGTCTCCAGCGTCCTGCCAGCCCGTGGGCCGGCGCCGATCGCCACGACGCTGACCATCACCGGCACCGGCTTCATTCCCGGCGACACCATCGTGCAGTTCGGCGAGGGCACGACGCCGTACTACGGGGCGCAGTCAGTCGTGGTCGACTCGCCGACGACCTTGCGTGTGACGACGCCGGCCGGCATGCCGCCCATGACGTATGCGTTGTTCGTCACCACGACCGGTGGGCGGACGATCGCGCCAGGCGCCTACACCGCCGTGAGCCCGCCGCAGATCGCGACGGTGGCGCCGGCGTCGGGACTGCCGGCGGGTGGGACGCTCGTCGCCGTCATCGGCGCGAACTTCGTGGCTGGTGACGTCCGCGTCACGATTGGCGGGATCGACGCGACCAGTGTCGTCGTGGTGTCGCCCTCGTCGGTCGAGGCGCGCACGCCCGCCTCGGCTGCCGGCGTGCGCGACGTGGTCGTCACGACCTCGGGCGGGAGCGCCACGCTTGCGGGGGGCTTCGTCTACACCGAGACGCCGACGCTGGTACCGCCGGCCGTGACGAGCGTGGCCCCGTCGCTGGGGCCGGCACGCGGCGGGACGATCGTCACGCTTCGTGGCAGCGCCTTCCAGCCCGGCGCCGTCGTCACCTTCGGCGGCATCGCCGCGACCGCGGTCTCGTATGTCAGCACGTCGGTCCTGTCGGTGACCGCGCCGCCGCTCGCCGCGGGACGGCACGACGTCCGCGTCTCGACGCCTGATGGCAGCGGCACGCTCGCCGGCGCGTTCGAGACGATCGGTCCGTGGACCGGCTATTTCGCCGAGGGGGCCACGTCGAGCGTGTTCGACACGCGACTGGCGCTGATGAACCCCAACCCCATCCCGGCCAACGTCGACCTGCGCTTCCTCGCCACCGATGGTGCGGTGCGGACGTACTCGGTCATCGTCGGCGCGCGTGCGCGGGCCACGCTCGACGTCAAGACGGTGCCCGGCATGTCTGTGGCCGAGTTCTCGACGACGATCGCGTCAGACATCCCCGTGGTCGCCGATCGCACGATGACGTGGGATGCGTCGAGGCGGTATGGCGCGCACGCCGAGACGGCGATCCCGTCGGCCTCGCCGACGTGGTACCTCGCCGAGGGCGCGACGCACAGCGGGTTCGACCTCTTCTACCTGCTGCAGAATCCGGGATCGACAGAGACGACGGTGCGCGTGCGGTACCTGCGACCGAGTGGCGAGCCGCTCGAAAAGACGTACCGGCTCGCGCCCACGTCGCGCACCAACATCTGGGTCAACGTCGAGGAGTTCGTCGGCGCCGGCCGCGCGCTCGCCAGCACCGACGTCAGCGCGGTCATCGAGTCGCTCGACGCGACCCCGATCATCGTGGAGCGCGCGCTCTACCTGACGCGCTCGGGCCGCCTGTTCGACGCCGGGCACGAGAGCGCCGGCGTGACGACGCCGCGAACGCAGTGGTTCCTCGCCGAGGGCGCGACGGGCGCGTACTTCGACCTGTTCGTGCTCATCGCCAACCCCAACGCGCAGGCGGCCGACGTTCGCGTGACCTATCTGCTGACCGACGGCCGCACGTTCACCCGCGCGATCAGCGCGCCGCCGAACTCGCGATCCAATATCTGGGTCGACCAGGAACAGTTCACCGGCGTCGAGGGACATCCCCTCGCCGACGTGGCCGTGTCGACGACGGTCGAGTCGACCAACGGCGTGCCCCTGATCGTCGAGCGGTCGCTGTGGTGGCCCGGCGGCTTCTCGGAGTGGTCGGAGGCGCACAACTCGGCCGGTGCGTGGCAGACGGGCACCGCGTGGGGCCTCGCCGAGGGTGAGGAGGGCGGTCCGAGCGGCGAGGAGACATTCGTGCTCATCGCCAACACGTCGGCGTTTGCCGGCAGCGCGCGCGTCACGTTGCTGTTCGAAGACGGGTCATCGTCGGTGCGGACGTACACGCTGGCCGCGCAGTCGCGCACCAACGTCGCCGTCGGGCCCGACTTCGGCGCGATTGCGGCCAATCGGCGCTTCGGCGTGCTGGTCGAGTCGCTCGGTGACGTGCCTGCGGAGATCGTCGTCGAACGGGCCATGTATCACGATGCCGTCGGCCAGACGTGGGCTGCCGGCACCAACGCCCTGGCGACGCGGTTGCGCTGAGGCCGACCGACACGCGTCGCCCGTCCTGGCCCGCGCGCCGCCGTTCACGGCGTGGCGAGCCGCCTGGCCATGGCGATGCACGTCACGGCGTACGTCCATCCGATGTACGATGGTGCGCCGTGTCGTCGATCACCTGCCCCCACTGCCAGAACACCATCGAGAGCGGGCAGGTGTATTGCCCGCGCTGCTTCCTCAAGCTGCCGGGAGCCATGCGGCAGACCGGGCCGCCGGCCGCGGGCCGCACGACACGCGCACCCCGGACGCCGAGCGCGCCACGTCAAGCGAAGCCACCATCGACGACCGCGCCACGCGCCGACAAGACGCCCCGCCTCGCAGGGACACCGCGGCCCGCGGCCGCACGTGCGCCGCGTTCGGCGGGGGAATGCCCGGCATGCGGCCACGGCATCACCACCGCCGACACATGGTGCAAGTGGTGCCACTGGCCGGTGAATCGGAAGGCGTAGTCATAGGCGCGCGGTGCCTTCGCGCGCGCCACGGTCGTCGGGGAGCGCGCCTGGCGCGGCACGCGGTGTGTTACTTCCAGCCGGTCGATTTGCGGGTGAAACGGGCGGGCAGGGGCGTCTTCGGCGCGTCGGCGGCTCCCGGCTTCGGCTCGCCAGACATCGCCGCGATCTCGCGTTCGAGGTCTTCGTCGTTGGGCAGGCCCTCGAACTGATCCACGAACATCAACGACTGCTGCGAGGGGATCTCGAACCGTTTCCCACACGCCTTGCAGGTCACTTCGTCGTCGAGGCGGAGCAGGTAGCTGCGCGCCTTGGCGTACTTCACGCGGTCTTCTTCGGCCGCGCCAGACGGGGGGCGGTCCTTCTTCATGCGGCGCATCCAGCGGATGGCGTAGTCGTTGGTGCGCCGGCAGCGCGGGCAGGTGTACTGCCCCTGCCGGGTTTCTGGTCTTTCGTTGAAGAAGGCACGCTCGTCGAGGGCCATGGCGCGACATGGTAGCAAGGTTGAGACGCCAGCGTGCGGACGATTCGTCGCACGCTGGCGCCTCGGGCAGGCGCCGGGCCCCCTCGCGGCTGCGTGGTCCTATGGCTTGCGCGTGCCCCACGTGGGCGGCGGCGGTTCCTTCATCATCCGATCGACCGGTTTCTCCTTGAGCAACCGCAGGGCCTCCTGCACGGCGCGTTCGAGTTGCGGATCCTTGCCGGCGATCACATCCCTGGGGAAGTTCTCGACCTCGATGTCGGCGCCGACGCCTTCGTTTTCGACGGCCCACGTGCCGTCGCGCGTGAAGAAGCCGCCGCGCGGCGCGATCATGGTGCCACCATCGAGCAGGGTGGGGGAGTCGGCGGTGTGCACCAGACCGCCCCATGTGCGTGTGCCAACCAGGGGACCGATCTTCCGCCGCTTGAACATGTACGGCATCAGGTCGCCGCCCGAGCCGGCCATTTCGTTGATGACCATCACCTTTGGTCCCCAGATCCCCGCCGCGGGGCTGGTGAACGGTACGCGGTCGCCAGCGACATTGTTGAAGTAGCCGTCGAAATCGCGCTGCAGCACGTCGATGATGTAGTCGGCCGCCGAGCCGCCCCCATTGAAGCGCTCGTCGATGATCGCGCCCTTCCGGTCCTGCTGCGCGAAGTAGTACCGGTTGAAGCTCGTGTACCCGGGCTGGCCCGTGTTGGGCACGTAGACGTAGGCGAGTTGCCCGTTCGAGAGCGAGTCGACGAGCCTCCGGTTGGCTTCGACCCACGCGCGCGTGCGCAGCGCCTGCTCGTTGGCCACAGGTGCCACCGTCACCGTCCGCGCGCCCGCCATCGTCGGCTGGGCGTTGACCGTGACGACCGTCTGGCGATTGGCGGTGCCATCGAGCAGGCGGAAAATGCTGTCGGGCGCGGTCAGTTCGACGCCGTTGATCGCGAGGATGTAGTCGCCCACCGCGACGTCGATCCCCGGGCCCGCCAGCGGGGCGCGGAGGTCGGGGTTCCAGCTCTCGGTGTCGTAGATGCGGGTGATGCGGTACCGGTTGTTCTCGACCGCGAAGTCGGCACCCAGCAGGCCGCCGGGCGACGAGGGCACGTCGGGCAGGTCGCCGCCGCGCACGTACGAGTGGCCGACGGCGATTTCGGCACCCATCATGTCGATCAGGTACGTCAGGTCGGCGCGGTGCATCGCATGCGGCAGCAGTGCCGCGTACATCTGCTTCACCTTGGGCCAGTCGGCGCCATGCATGTTGGGCACGTAGAGGTAGTCGCGCTGGTTGCGCCACCCTTCGTTGAACATCTGCACGAACTCGGCCTTCGGATCGATCTGCATGCGCAGCGCGACATCGAGGCGTCCCTGGCCCGCCGTGGGAGGCGCCTTGTCGGCATCGACCAGGAAGAGCGAGGGACGCGCGTCGGCGCCGCCGCCTGCGGCAGGGGCGCCAGGGCCGCCGCCAGGTGCGGGCGTCCGGTACAGCAGCTTCCTGCCGTCGGCGCTGATGTCGTACTCGGCGACGTTCGACACGAAGACCACCGACTTGCGGTCGCTCAGCTTGTAGCGGTGCAGCGTGTTGCCGCGTGCGCCGCTGCCCGCGTCGGGCGCCTGCAGGTAATAAACGGTGCCGGCCTGGCCGGCCTGCAACTCGGCGTACTGCCGTGACGGCACGCCAGCCACCGCGACGATGCGCCGCTGCAGCCCGTCGGCGTCGATCGTCACCGTGACCGGCGCGGCCGCGCGCGACGGCGTCGACGGCGTCTCGTCGGCCGCTGGTGACGCCGTGGCTGTCGCGCCACGCGGCGTGTCGCTGGCCACGCCCTTGTCTTCGTCGCTCTCGGGCAGCAGCGGGCTCGCATCGCCCTTCTTCAGCACGGCCAGGTACAGGCCGAACGTTTCTTCACGGTCGTACGACGTCATGTCGAGCCACTGCGAGCCGAGGCCGAGATCGGTCGACGCGAGGAACCACAGGTACTTGCCGCTGGCATCCCACACCGGGAACGTCGCATCAGCCATGCCGTCGGTCACCTGCGTGCGCACGCCGGTCTCGACATTGACGACGAAGATGGCGCGGAACAGCGTGTTGAGGCGTGCGGCGTAGGCGACCCACTTCGAGTCGGGACTCCACGTCGGCCGCCCGACCCGGCGCGGCACGGCCCACGGATCGGTGCCGAGCAGCTTCGGCTGGCCCGACGCGACGTCCATCACCCACACGTTGAAATCGGTGTCGGTGTAGAGCAGCTTCTTCGAATCCGGCGACCACGACGGCGTGTAGTAGTGCTTCGCGTTCCTGATCGGGATCTCGCGCGGCGGCGTGATGCCGTCCTGCGATTCGATCACCAGCGCGTACTCGCCCGAACGATCAGAGAAGTACGACACCCACTTGCCGTCGCGCGACCACGCCGGCTCGCGCTCGGCGGTGCCGCTCGAGCGCGTGATGTTGCGCGTGTCGCCCTTCTCGGCGGGAATCGTGAAAATCTCGCCGCGCGCTTCGACCACGACGCGCCTGCCGGTGGGCGACAGCCCAATGTTCGCGATGCGTCCCGTCACGTCGTCCCAGCGCGGCATCATCCACGGGAAGTCGCCGGTCGCGCGGATCTCGACGATGTGCGATCTGCCCGTGGTGGGATTCAACTCGTGGATGAACCCCGCCTGCTCGAAGACGACGGCGTCGCTGCGGGCATCGAGCGTCTTGACGTCGAAATCGGTGAACCTCGTGACCTGCGCGAGTGTCTTCGTGGCGATGTCGTACGACCAGACGTTCGACACGCCATCGCGATCCGAGAGGAAGTAGACGGTCGTGGCGCCGACCCAGGCGGGATCGATGTCCTTCGAGTCGGTCCAGGGCGGCGTCACGAGGTCGTACGACTTCAGGTCGACGATCCAGATCGGCTTGTTCTGGCCCCCCCGGTAGTTGCGCCGTTCATCGTCCCACGACGAGTTCAGGCGGTAGGCGATGCGGGCTCCGTCGGGCGAGATGCGTCCCTGGAAGGCGCGCGGCAGCGCCATCGCCGTTTCGACACCACCGGATGCGGGGACCGTCCAGAATCTCGGGGCGGCGCTTGGCGCCCACGTGGCGCGTGCCGACGCGAACACGACGGCGGCACCGTCGGGCGTCCAGCCCTGCACGGTGTCGCCACCGGAATGCCACGTGAGCCGCTTCGGTTCGCCACCCGTCGCAGCCACCACGTAGACGTCGAGGTTGCCGGCGTATTCACCGCTGAAGGCGATCCACTTGCCGTCGGGTGAGAAACGCGGGTTGAGCGTCTGGCCCTGGAAGCTCGTCAGGCGGCGCGCCGTACCGCCGGCACGCTCGACGATCCAGATGTTGTTGGCGTACGCAAAGGCGATGTGCGATGCGCTGACGGTCGGCTGCCGCAACAGGCGCGTCTGCGCGGTGGCCGTGACCGTCGACAGCAGCACCGCGACGATCGCGGTGACGAGCGTAGACACCTTCATGAGCGTGACCTCGAGGATGGCAATGGCGGTGGGCGTGCATGCGATCAGGCCCGCCGGCGAACCCAGCGCTGAGTATGTGTGAGTGGCCGTCGGTGTCAAGGACCAAACCTTGAGCGTGTGCCGTCAGCGCACGCCACGTGCTCGAACACAGCATGATTCCGCGCCGAATGTGTGTCGCCCGCGTGTGCGGCTCTGGCCCCCAGTTGGTGATGTGGGGTGCCGGTGGCACTCTGCAGTCGCGGAGGAGTCGAGGCCTTCGCACCGCGGGAGTCACCCCGCGCACGCTCCGGAGGCGAGACGCCCAAGAGGGGGGGCGACGGAGCGTGGCACCCACCCCAGCGACTGGATGTTCCGATGACCATCTCCCAGAGCGTGCCCGCCACGAGCTACTACCGCGACACCACGTCGGCAGCATCGCGCAGCCGCCAGGCGAAGGCCTCGTCGGCGCCGCCGACCGGCGCCTCAGAGGCCCTGCTGGCCGAGGCGAGCGTCGCGACGGCTGCCACGCCGGGCCCGACGGCCACGCCCACGTCGGCGACCACGACCGCCGTGACCCAGGCGGCACAGCCAGCCGCGCCGCCGGCCAATGCCGTGCCCGACCTGCGCCGCATGCAGCTCTTCGGCTCGGGCGGGTTCCTCACGCCTGCCGTGCCGACGTCTGGCCAGGCGAGCGAGGTGCCGGCCACCGCCATGCCGATGTCGATGTCTGAACGGCTCCGGGCGCTCAACACGATGCGCTCGATCGAGGCGTCGGCCGAATCCTCGAGCAACCCGGTGCCGCAGGGGCTGGTCGAGGCGATGGGCCCGGCGCTCGACGCCAGCGGTCGCACGGGGGCGTCGATCGACGTGATGGCGTAGTCGGTGTCTGCGGAAGCTGGCATAAGCTGGGGACGCCTCGTGACCATCGGG
>JAEUQQ010000445.1 GCA_016789685.1 Acidobacteriota bacterium
GACGACGGGCAACAGGACGATCGCAGCGTGCCGGCGCCGTGGCCCGAGATGGTCCAGGTGCTGGTGCGGCACGCGAGCCGCTGTCTCGAGGCCCACACGGCGCGCCGCGCTGCGGGGTTCCCGCGCCCGGTGGCGGTGGCCGTCGGAGCCGCTGGGACGGCGTCTGACGCCGCCCTCCCGGTGTCACCGGGTGCTACGGCGTCTGAGGTCGAGGCGGCCCGCCGGTTTGCCCGGCTGGTCGTGTCGGAACTCAAGCTCTACAACGAGGCGGCGGTCGAGGCCGGCCGCGAGGCACGCGACCTGCGGGTGCGCCTGCGCGACGAACTGGCCCGCGCCCGCCGGCTCTACGAGGCGCGCGTGCCCGCGACGCTCCCGATGCGCGACGACTACTTCGACCAGGAAGTCGTGCGCACCCTGGCCGACGGCGATCCCGCGCTGCTCGGTGACGCGGCGACGTCTGCCGCCTGAGGATTCCGCACGCATGCTCCAGGGATCACCACGCGCATCGTCCTCGAGGTTGCATGGCCGCGCGTGGCTGACGACGGGGGTGTGCCTCGCGGTCGTCGCGGTGTGTGGGCTGGCCGCCCAGGCGCCCGCTGGCGGCGCCAGCGCGACGGCCTCGGCGCCCCTCATCGCGCCCACGGCGCACCTGCCGATACCGGCCACCGCCTCGTCGGCGTGGATCGTGCCCGACCCGAAAGCTCCGGTGCCCGCGGCATGGACGAAGCTGGGACAGGCGGCTCAGGCCATCGATGACGGCGACCCGGCCACGTCGCTGCGCCTGATCGACACGACCGCCCTGGCCGCCTCGCCGCTCGCGGCGCACGCGTGGTTCCATCGCGGCCGCGCCCTCGCGCGCCTCGCGCGGTACGACGAGGCGCTCGACGCCTACGACGAGGCCCGCGGCCTGGCAAAGGGCGCGGCCCTGGCGCAGGACGTGGCGGTGCAGACGGCGCTGGTGCACGAGACGCAGGGGCGGCCCGGCAACGCGCTGCGCGCACTGCAGCACGCGCTGGACGTCGGCACGCGGTCGCGCGACGAGGTGCTGGCCGACGCCACGCGGATGGCGATGGCGGCGGGCGAGGGCGATACCGCATCGTCGCTGGCGCGCCGGCTCTACTACGAGCATCCGACGAGCGAGCGTGTCGGTGACGTGCGCGCGATCGTGAACGACGCGCGCGTGCAACTGGATCCCGCGAGGGTTTCCGAGGTGTTCAAGCTCGACCTGGCGCGCGGCGAGCAGTTGTTTGCGGCACGCGCCTACGGGGCGGCGCGCGAGCAGTTTGCGGCGATCCAGGGCCTGGCGTCGGGCGATTCGCGCGAACTGGTCGACCTCCGCCTGGCCGAGTGCGACTACTTCCAGAAGCAGTATCGCGCGGCGATCGACCGGCTGGCGCCGTATCTCGACGAAGCGTCGCGCCGGGCCGAGGCGCGGTACTTCCACCTGTCGTCGCTGCGCGGACTCGGGCGCCACGGCGAGTACGAGACGCGGGCGCGGCAGCTGGTCGCCGATTTCCCCGACAGCACGTGGAGCGAGGACGCGCTCAACAGTCTCGCCACGCACTACATCCTGGTGGACGACGACGAGGCTGCGCTCGCGGTGTTTGCAGAGGTCGTCGAGCGGTTCCCCCGTGGGAAGCACGCCGAGCGCGCCGGGTGGAAGCTGGGCTGGGCGGCGTACCGCGAGAAGCGCGACGCCGACGCGGTCGAGATCTTCGAGCGCGCGGTGCAGCACGCGCCACGGTCAGACTACCGGCCCGCGTGGATCTACTGGGCGGGCCGCGCGCACGAGCGCCTCGGGCACAAGACGGTGGCCCTGCAGCGGTACGAAGTCGCGGCGTACGACTATCTCAACTCCTACTACGGGCGGCTCGCGGCGCGACGACTCACGGCGGCCGGCCGGGTGCCGGGACGCCTGACGGCACCGCTGGCCGCGCCGGCGCCGGTCACCGTCGCATTCGTCACGATTCCCGACGCCACGCAGGCCAGGATTCGCGCGCTGCTCGCCGCCAGCCTCGTCGACGACGCCTATGCCGAGATCCTGCACACGCAGCGGACGGTCGGCACGTCGCCGCTGCTCGACGCGACGTACGCGTGGGCGCTCAACCGCCAGGGCGAGCTGCGCCGCGGGATCACCGTGATGAAGCGCGCGTACCCGCAGTACCTGACGGCCGACGGCGAACGCATCGCCAACGAACTGCAGCGGGTCATCTTCCCGGTCGAGTACTGGTCGCTGATTCGCAAGTACTCGACCCAGCGCGAACTCGATCCCTTCATGGTGGCGGCGCTCATCTCGCAGGAATCGACGTTCCAGGCCGATGCGAAGTCTGCGGCCAACGCGTGGGGACTGATGCAGGTGCTGCCATCGACCGGGCGGCGGCTGGCCAGGGCCGAGCGCATCAGGTTCACGACGGCGCGCCTCACCGACCCCGAGGTCAACGTCAGGCTCGGCACGCGGTACTTCTCGGGGCTGATCGAACGCTTCGGCGGCGCGCACTTCGCCCTGGCCAGCTACAACGCCGGCGAGTCGCGCGTGGTGCGGTGGCAGCGCGAGAAACCCGGCGTCGAGCGCGAGGAGTTCATCGACGACATTCCGTTCCCCGAGACGCAGAACTACGTCAAGAAGATCCTCGGGACCGTCGATGACTACCGGCGCCTCTACGCCAGCTCGCATGCCACGAGCGACGCCGCGCACACGGCGCGCCCGGTCGTCCGGACGCCCGCAAAGGCGGCCCCGGTCAAGAAGACGCCGGCCACGAAGAAGCCGGCCCCCAGGCGCGGCGCACGCGGGTAGCTCGCGCTGACGCCCGACGCCTGACGATTCGTTCACGCCCGTCCCCCGGACCTTTCATGCCCATCACCAAGCCGCGCGGGTCGCAGAAGGCGACGCGCTTCACCGAATCGGTCATCCGCGAGATGACGCGCCTGGCCAACCAGCACGGCGCCGTGAACCTGTCGCAGGGATTCCCCGACTTCGCCGCGCCTGCCGCGATCAAGCAGGCCGCGCGCGACGCGGTGCTGGCCGACGTGAACCAGTACGCCGTCACGTGGGGGGCCACGCCCCTGCGCGACGCCATTGCCGCCGACGTGAGCGCGCGCCACGGCCTCGCGGTCGATGCCGACCGCCAGGTGACGGTCTGCTGCGGATCGACCGAAGCCATGATGGCGACGATGATGGCGGTCGTCGACCCCGGTGACGAGGTCATCGTCTTCGAGCCGTTCTACGAGAACTACGGCCCCGACGCGGTGCTGTCGGGGGCGGTGCCGCGGTTCGTGTCGTTGCGCGAACCCGACTGGAGCTTCGACCCGGACGAACTGGCCGCGGCCTTCAGTGACAAGACCCGCGCGATCATCATCAACACGCCCAACAACCCGACGGGGAAGGTCTTCACGCGCGAGGAACTCCAGCTGATCGCCGACCTGTGCGAGCAGTGGGACGTGATTGCCGTCACCGACGAGATCTACGAGCACATCGTCTACGACGGGGCCGTGCACGTGCCGCTGGCGACGCTGCCGGGCATGGCCGATCGCACGGTGACGATCAACTCGCTGTCGAAGACCTTCAGCGTGACCGGCTGGCGCGTGGGCTGGACGATCTCGCCGCCGTCGCTGACCGGCGCCATCCGCAAGGTGCACGACTTCCTGACGGTCGGGGCCCCGGCGCCCTTGCAGCAGGCGGGGGCGATCGCGCTGTCGCTGCACGCCGAGTACTACCAGGGGCTGGCCGCCGAGTACGGGCGGCGGCGCGACGTGCTGCTCGGCATCCTCGAGCCGCTGGGTTTCACCTGCTACGCACCGCGGGGCGCGTACTACGTGATGACCGACATCGGCGGCTTCGGGTTCGACACCGACATCGCGTTCGCACGCTGGCTCGTCACCGAGGTGGGCGTGGCCGCCGTGCCGGGCAGCAGCTTCTACCGCGATGCGGCGCGGGGGCGCACCCGGCTGCGGTTCTGCTTCTGCAAGAAAGACGAGACGCTGGCCGCAGGCGCCGCCCGGCTGCAACGCCTGCCCGCCCTGCTCGCCGCGCGGCGCTGACGGGCGCGAACCGGGCAGGGGGATTTGCTACACTCCGCCCCATGCCGACCAGGACGTTCCTCCGTTCACTGCCCGTCGTGTGCGCGATCGCGGTGGCCGCGCCAGCGCTCGAGGCCGTCAACTATCCCACGACGCGCGTGCTCACGCACCGCGAGCAGGCGCCGCTCGTGCGCGCATGGATCGAGCAACGGTTCGACACGGTGCTGCCGCAACTGATGCGCCGCACCGGCATCGACATGTGGATCATCGTGTCGCGCGAGTACAACGACGACCCGGTCTTCCGCTCGATGTCGCCGTTGACCACCTTCTCGTCGCGCCGCCGTACCATCCTCGTGTTCTTCGATCGCGGCGGCGACAAGGGCGTCGAGCGCCTCTCGATCGGCCGCTTCGACTACGACAAGCTGTTCACGGTCGTGCCGACGCACAACGACAGGCAGCTCGAGGGGCTCCGCCAGGTCGTCGACGAGCGCCAGCCGAAGGTGATCGGCATCAACGAATCCGAGGCCTGGAACCACGCCGACGGCATCACCGCCAACGAGAAGCGCCGGCTGATCGAGGCGCTGGGGCCGGCGAACGCCGCGAAGGTCACGTCGGCCGAGGCGCTGGCCGTCGGCTGGCTCGAGGTGAAGACCGACGCCGAGCTCGAGGCCTACCGGCACGTCATGACCGTGGCGCACAAGGTGATCGGCGAGGCGTTCTCGAACCAGGTCATCACGCCGGGCACGACGACCACCGAGGATGTCGTGTGGTGGATGCGCCAGCGCGTCGTCGAGATGGGGCTCGGCAAGTGGTTCCACCCGTCGGTGTCGATCCAGCGGCAGGGCGGCACGAAGCCCGGCGAGATCGTGATCCAGCGCGGCGACCTGCTGCACACCGACTTCGGGCTCGTCTACCTGGGGTTCTCGACCGACACGCAGCACCACGCCTACGTGCTCAAGGCGGGTGAGACGGATGCGCCCCAGGGGTTGAAGGACGGCCTGAAGGCGGCGAACCGGCTGCAGGACCTGACGATGCAGTTCGCGAGGCTCGGACGCACCGGCAACCAGGCGCTCAAGGACGTGCGGACGGCGGCCATCGCCGAGGGCATCGAACCGTCGATCTACTGCCATCCCGTCGGGTACCACGGCCACGCCGCGGGGCCGCCGATCGGCATGACCGACTACCAGGACGGGGTGCCGGTGCGTGGCGACGACGTCTTCCGGCCCAACACGTGGCACTCCATCGAACTCAACGCGCAGGTGCCGGTGAAGGAATGGGGCGGGCAGAAGGTCCGCTTCGCCCTCGAGGAAGACGCCGCCATCCTCGCCGATGGCCGCTGGGACTGGATCCTCAAGCGCCAGTCGGCCCTGTATTTGATCCCGTAGGGGCGCATCATGATGCGCCCCCGGCCACGACGACGTCGGTCAGCCCGGCCCGGGACGACGTGGGTGGCGCGGCGCCCCCGGTTACGGGGTGGGGATGACCTTGCGGATGGCCTTCACCGCCTGCTCGGCGCGCCACTCGGCGGCGCGCCGCCCGAGGGCGATGGTCGTGGCGGCCGGGGCGAGGTTGATGCCGTTGATCGAGAACCTGCCAGCGGCGAGCCGTTCGTCCATCCGCACGCTCGAGGGGTCGGTCACCATCATCAGCGCGGTGATCCCCAGGTCGTCGTGGTGTCCCTCGTCGACCTCGACGAGCGCCTGCGATTCCAGCCACGTCGTCAGCGCAGGATAGTCGTAGTACTCGGCGATGTAGTGGATGGTGGTGTTCTTGCCGGCCCAGGCGGCGGTGAGGTCCGCGGCCACGGCCTTCATCCCGTTCACGTTGCCGCCGCTGTCGGCGATCATGACGATGTGCTCGAAGCCGTGCACGCGCAGGCCGTTGGCGATGTCGGTGAGCAGTCGCTTGAAGGTGTCTTCGCTGATGCCAACGGTGCTGGGATAGCGCATCATGCCTGACGGCGGGTCGATGTTGCCCTCGGGCACGAACCCGACGATGGGGGCGACGAGCGCGTTGCCGAGTTGCCGGGCGATGGCGGCCGTCGTCGCGCGCAGCACGATGTTGTGCTTGCCGGCCACGAGGTAGGGCCCGTTCATCTCGATGCCGCCCGAGGCGAGGATCACCGTCTTCTTCCCGGCGGCCATCGCATCGCGCACTTCCATCCAGGTCATGTCTTCGATGAAGACCGTCGGGCGCGCGGCGATCGGGCGCGCCATGTCGAACGGCGGCGATCCCGCCGTTGGCGAGGAGCCCGCGCGCGGGCGTGCCGGCGTGGCTGGCGGAGCCGGCTGGGCCAGCGTGGCAACGGGCACGAGGCTCAACGACAGGGCGACGGCACACACGACTCGGACTGGGGCCATGACCTCTCCTTGCACGCGACGCCACGCCGCGCGACACGCGGCGCGCGGCCGCCGGGATCTCAGTGCACGCCTGGCGACGACGTGTGGTGCATCGCCAGGAGCTTCATCTCGACGAGTTCGATGAGCCCGCGGCAGCGGTCGAGCGGATCGCGGCGCTCGAGCAGGGCGAGGCGTTCGATGCCCTCGAGGTCGAGGTACTGCGACAGGGCGTTGACCAGGGCGTCGTCAGGCATGTTGGCTGGCCAGCGCTGTTCGCTGCCATCGACCAGCGGCGCCAGCAACGACTCGAGGCGTCGGCGCTCGTCGCGCAGCAGGCCGATGCCTTCGGGGTCGAGCGACTCGGGCAACGCCTCGACCTCGGCGAGCCGGTAGCCGCCGACGCGTTCCTCGCCGACCACGCGGAACTTCTCGAGCCCGCGCAGCACGAGGTTGTAGCGCCCGTCGTCGAGTGGTTCGGTGTGCGAGATGAGGCCCGCGCAGCCAATCGGGTAGACGTCGGGGCGCCCGGCGTACTCGGATTCGTAGCCCTGGCGCAGCATCACCATGCCGATGATGCGGTCACCCTCGAGCGCATCGCGCACCATCTCGCGGTAGCGCGGCTCGAAGATGTGGAGGGGGAGGAACACCGTCGGGAAGAGCACGACGTCGGGCAGCGGGAAGATCGGGATCTTGGTCGGAAGCATGGGCGCGATGCGGCTCGGCGACGCTCAGTGGACGGTGCGCGTCTTGTTGTTCATGTAGTCGAGCAGCACGTACTGCCCAAGCGTCCGCGGCGTGGTGAAGTAGGCCTTGCCGCGGCAGATGTGCGCCACCTGGCGGACGAACGCGACCAGGTCGGGGTCGCGCGCCAGCATGAAGGTGTTGATCATGATCCCGGCCTTGCGGCACGCGGCGACCTCGGCGATGGTCTCGTGCACGACCATCGGATCGAGGCCGAACGCGTTGCGGTAGATGCGGCCGTCGGGCGTCGTGAGCGCCGAGGGCTTGCCGTCGGTGATCATGACGATCTGCCGCATGTCCTTGCGCTGCCGCTCGAGGATGCGCCGCGCGAGCCTGAGGCCTTCGCGCGTGTTCGTGTAGTGCGGGCCGACGCGGACGCGGGCCAGCTGCTGGATGGGCACTTCCTCGGCCGAGTCGTGGAACAGCACCAGGTTGAGCGCGTCGCCGGGGAACTGGTGGCGGATCATGTTGGCCAGCGCCAGCGCCACGCGCTTGGCAGGCGTGAAGCGATCCTCGCCGTACAGGATCATGCTGTGGCTGCAGTCGAGCATCAGCACCGTCGCGCACGAACTCTGGTACTCGCCCTGGGCCACCATCAGGTCGTCGTGGCCGACGTCGATGAGCGGCCCCCCGGCGGCCAGCCGCGCCACGTCAACGGCGCCCCGCGAGACGGCGTTGAGTACCGTGGCGCTCGCGTCGAGGTTGAGCGTGTCGCCGAACTCGTACGGCTTCGGCGCCGCGCCCGCTTCGATCCCGCTGGCCACGTCGCGCGAGTCGTGGCGCCCCGCGTTCGACTTGCCGAGGGCGCCCATCAGGTCACGCAGCGCGCGATAGCCCAGGAAGTCGAGGCCCTTGTCGGTGACCTCGAACCTGACGTTGTCCATGCCGGCGCCGCGCCCGGCCCCGTCTTCGCGCGCTTCGCGCGCGGCCTCGGCGTCGGGCGGCAGCGTGATGTAGCCGCTGTCGGCCAGCCGGTCGATGAGCTGCTGGACGAGCCGTTCGATCGACGACCACGACTCCGGCGTGGGGTCGTCGCCGAGCAGCTGCCGGATCGTCTCGTCGCTCAACATGCCGCCGTTGAGCAGGGCGTCCATGATGGCGTCGTAGAGCGATTGCAGCGTCTCGTGGCGCTCCTCGTCGTACACCGACCACGGATCGTCGAAGCCGCTCGACAACAGCAGGTCAGAGAGCTTCGAGACCAGGTCCTCGATGTCGATCTCGTCGAGGGGGTCGCCGGTGAACTTCGAGTAGCGATACTTCATGCCGGCTCAGTTGTAGTACTTCTTCTTGCTGCCCTTGCCGGGCAACGGGCCCTCGGGCAGGTTCTGCTCGCGCTGCGGGCGGCGCGGCGACTCGTTGGCCTGGTACTTCCACTCGTCACTGCGCGTGATCTTCTTCTGCGCGTGGAGCCCCTCGAGCACGAAGTCGATGGCCGACGCCACGTGGGGCGCCGACTGCGGATCGGCGGACGTCGCGGCCATGGCCGTGTCGGCCAGCGTCTCGATGCGCCGGGCGTCGTCGAGTAGTTGGGCGGCCGGTGTCGTGTCGCCGAACTGCAGCGACCCGCCCGTGTCGAACCAGTCGACGATCAGCCGCACGTCGCGCGAGCCGAAGTAGCCGGTGAACACGTTGCTGACCGCGTTGCGGATCAGGTCGTGCGCCACGGTCGAGGCCCCCTTGAGTTCGCCCTCGTACTCGAGCTCGAACTTGCCGGTGATCGCCGGCAGGGCGGCGTAGATGTCGGTGACGCGAGGCACCACCACGGCCTCGTCGCCGACGATCGCGCGCCGCTCGGCGTTCGACACGACGTTCTCGATCACCGAGATGGGCAGGCGCTGCGAGACGCCCGACCGCTTGTCGATCTTCTGGTCGGCGCGGGCCTGGAAGGCGAGTTCCTCGACGATTTCGCGAATGTAGATCGGGACGTCGACGCGCGCGCGGCCGTCGGCAACGTCGCCGCGATCGGTCCACGCCTCCTGCGCGGTGATCTCCATCGCGTACTCGCGGCTGGCCGGGTAGTGCGTGCGGACCTCGGAGCCGATGCGGTCCTTGAGCGGCGTGATGATCTTGCCACGCGCCGTGTAGTCTTCGGGGTTCGCGCTGAAGCACATGAGCAGGTCGAGCGGCAGGCGAATCGGGTAGCCCTTGATCTGGACGTCGCCCTCCTGGAGGATGTTGAACAACCCCACCTGGATCTTGCCCGCGAGGTCGGGCAACTCGTTGATCGCGAAGATCCCCCGGTTGGCCCGCGGCAGCAGGCCGAAGTGCATCGTCAGCTCGTCGCCGAGCTGCAGGCCGCCGCGCGCCGCCTTGATCGGATCGATGTCGCCGATCACGTCGGCGATCGTCACGTCAGGCGTCGCGAGCTTCTCAACGTAGCGCTCGTCACGGTGCTTCCAGCCGATCGGCATGCCGTCGCCCTCCTCGGCAATCCGGCGCCGGGCATACGCCGACAACGGCGCCAGCGGGTCGTCGTTCACCTCCGACCCGGGCACGATGGGCAGGAACTCGTCGAGCAAGCTGGTCAGCGCGCGCAGCAGGCGCGTCTTGGCCTGGCCGCGGAGGCCCAGCAGGATGAAATCGTGCTGCGACAGGATGGCGTTGACCACCTGCGGCACCACCGTGTCGTCGTAGCCGATGATGCCGGGGAAGATGTCGTCGCCGGCACGCAGCTTCAGGATCAGGTTGTCGCGGAGTTCCGCGCGCACCGGCCGGCGAGGCACGTCTCCGGCCGCGACAGCGCGTCGCAACTCACCCAGGGTCGTTGGAAGCATCGTGCCGGATCGTATCATTACCCCCTTGGACTCCCCGGAGGGCCTGCCTGATCCCGCCGCCTGTGCCGCCCGCTCGTGACCCTCTCATCGGCGTCTTCGACCCCGGGCCCCGCGCCTTTGCCCATCGGGGCGGGTCGCACCTCGCCCCCGAGAACACGATGGCGGCCTTCGCCAACGCCGATGCGCTCGGCGCAGATGGCGTCGAGTTCGACGTCCACGTCGCCCGCGACGGCGAGGTGGTCGTCATCCACGACGCGACCCTCGAGCGCACCACCGACGCCACGGGCGCCGTGGCCGGCCACACCAGCGAGCAACTGGCCCGCGTCGATGCGGCGCACCGCTTCACCGACCTCGAGGGGACCCCGCGATTCCGCGACGAGGGCTACGGCGTTCCACGGTTCCGCGACGTGTTGACGCGCTTTCCCCGCCTGCGCTGCGTCGTCGAGCTCAAGGGCAGCGATCCCCGTGTCGCACACGCGGCCGTCGATGTCGCCGTCGAGTGCGGCGCCCTCCATCGGGTGTGCTTCGGCGGGTTCACCGATGCCGTCGTGCGCGCGGCGCGCGCGCGCGATGCCCGCGTCGTGTCGAGCGCTGCCACCGAGGAGACCCGCTGGGCGCTGTATCGCTCGTGGGTCGGCCTGACGCCGGTACGCCCCGCATACCGCGGCTTCCAGTTGCCCGAGCGCTACGGCGCCATGCGCGTGGTCACGCGGCGCTGGCTGTGGGTGATGCGTCGGGCGGGACTCGCGACGCAGGTCTGGACGGTGAACGAGCCGCGTGACATCGACCGGCTCTTCGACTGGGGCGTCGATGCCGTGATCAGCGACCGGCCCGACCTGGCGGTCGAGGTCGTCAGGCGTCGCAGGATGGCCGCGAACCCTTCCCGCTAGCGCAGCTGTCGCGGAGGAACCGCAAGCCCCCACGGGGCGGCGCTTGCGTGCGGTTGCGGCAGCAACGCCCCCGCACAACCGGAACAGACTGAGAGCCGGCGATGGTTCAGCGCCGCGCGGTAGCCGGCTCGGCTACGTACCGCCAGGTGATGACCTGCCCGTTACGTCCGGCGAGGCCCCGATCCTCGCCGTTGACGGTGATGCGCACCGCACCCGCGTCGCCCACACGAACCTCGACGGCATCGGTGGCACTCAGCGTGATCTCGCCGCCCGCCGGCACCGTGCGGTTGACGGTCACCGCGCCGTCAACCGCTGCCCGTACCCACACCGGCCGAGTCGCCCGCAGGACCACGCGCAGCCCAGCGGTGCGCGTCGCCGCGGCGGGTGACGTTGGTCGTGCCTGAGGGGGCGTCGCAGGCGCGGCGGCTGGCCGCGCCAGCGCGGGCATCGGCGATGGCACCGCGGGCGTCGGGACGCTGGCCCGGGGCGCTTCGGGCGCCGCATTGCCCGCTGGTGCGATGGCGGGCCGGCTCGTCGTCCACGCGGCGTAGCCGCCGATCGCGATGGCGAGGGCCGCCCACACACGCCACGACGCGACTGCGCCGCCGGCCGCGAGCCTGGCAGCGCTTGCCGGCGCGCCTGCCGGCTCGGGGACCGGTTCCGACGGCCGTTGCGGGACGACGATCTCGCCGAGCAACGGCGGGTCCTCGCGCGCAGCGTCGATGTCGCTGTCTGTCGCCAGGTCGGCCAGGTCGGCGGAGGGTTCGTCGTCGGGCCACACGACCGGCTCCGGCGCGTCAGGAAGCACCGGGACCGGCGAGTCAACGGTGACCGCCGTCACCAGCGGTATCTCGTCGAACTCGACACCGTCCACCCCCGAGGGCAGCGCGATGTCGTCGGGGTCGGCCGGTGGCTCGGGTCCGGACGCTTCGTCGGAGGCGATGTCGTCTACCCCGGCGGGGGGCTCGCCGGGCCCATCGACCGGTTCCTCAGCGACGTCGGGTCTGGCCTCGGGAGCCGCTGCA
>JAEUQQ010000451.1 GCA_016789685.1 Acidobacteriota bacterium
AGCATCGCCTCGGCATAGCTTTCGAACGAGAAGTCGGCCCAGGTCGCGCCCGAGACCGTCAGGATCTGCGGACAGGTGACGGGGTTGAACCCGCACTGCGTGATCCTGGCCTCGGACGCGATGCCGCCCTCGACGTTGGCCTTGGCCTTGAGGCTGGTGCCGTTGACCGACGCAGAACTGTTCGACTCGACGTAGGCGGTCGGCGAATCCCACTTCCAGGTGACGGCATCGGACGCCGACGCCCCGTTCTGCCGGTCGCCGCCGCTCCAGGCTTCGGTGATGCCGTAGTTGTTGACGGCTGGTGTCGGGTCGAGGGCAGCGCCGATGTACTCGTGGCCCGAGCCCTTGAACAGCAGCATCGTGAGCGTGTCGGCCGAAGCCGTGGCCGTGGGCACCAGGGCAGCCACCACGGCAGCGAAGACGAAGCGAGTACGCACGGGAACGCCTCCAGGCGAGAATGCGGGAGCCGGGGAGCCGGCCCACCTCGAAGCAACCTCAGTTGGGCTTCACCGGGTACTGGCGACGTTTCGGGGGCCAGGTGGTCAGGGGCGGTCAGCTGCGGGATTTCGCGTACACTTGGGGCCGTGCAGGCGCATGGGGCCGTCGACCACCCCGCCGAGGCGCGAAACACGCCGTGTGTCGCTCCGGGCGTCCGGTCCTGCACGAGAGGTGTCGCAATGACGAGTTCCCTCGAGGATGGAGGCGTGTGGGTGGTCGCGCCGTGGTCGCGCCTGGCCCGTTCGCTGGCGGTGATCGTGGTGCTCGCAGGGGCCGCGCTCGTGGCGTCGCAACCGCCGCTGAGCCGAGATCCCGCACAACTGCGCGCCGGGCGACTGCTCTACGCCGTGCCGATGATGGGCGACTCGAACTTCGCGCAGACGGTCATCCTGCTGATCAAGCACGGCCGCGATGGCTCGCTCGGTGTCGTGATCAACCAGCCGAGCACGGTCTCGTTGCGCAAGGCCCTCCCGAACATCCCGGACGCGCGCCGATCCGAACTGCCGGTCTACTGGGGAGGTCCCGTCGAACCCGAGGGCACGATCGTGCTCCTGCGCGAGCCTGGAGCCAGCGGGCGGTCTGAACGCGTGCTGCCGGGGGTGTACCTGGGCACGGACGTCGACGACCTGCGTGCGGCGCTTGCCGCGCCGCGGCCCGACCGCGCGGTGCGCGTCTACGCAGGATACGCGGGGCGGTCGCCGGGTCAGCTCGAGACCGAGATGCAGAAACGGCAGTGGGTGCTCGACGAGGCCGATGCGTCGCTCGTGTTCGCGCCGGATCCGACGGAGCTGTGGGAGCGCGTGCACGCAATCCTGGCCCGCCGCGAGGCGCGCGTCACGCCGCGACCGTCCGGCCACGCTGCGCATCGCGTCGCGGCGTCGATGTTACGACCGGGACATCCGTGTTGCCAGCCGGACGCCGCAGCCCTGCACCGGAGACTACACTGAACCCGCTGTCGGACGGGCAGCGGTTCGTCTTCACGCCTGCACCGATCCGGGGGCTCCTGCGGCATCGAGGAGTTCGGCCGCCCGGAGGTGTCGGATGAAGAAGTCGGTGCTCTCATTGTTCGTCGCGTCGTTCATCAGTGTTGCCGTGGTCGCGCTCGTGGGCCAGAGTCCCTCGGCTGGCCAGGCGCAGCCCGCAGGCCAGCCAGCGGCTGCGGCGCCGCAGGCACGCAATCCGCTATATGCCGCGCCTCCGCGGCTCGCCGTCCGCGAGATCCAGGACGATCTCTTCCAGATCGCCTTCGGCCTCGACTCGACGTGCATGTACGTCCTGGTCACGCGCGACAAGGCGCTCGTCGTCGACACGCAGACGATGACCGAGTTCGAAGGGAAGAAGATCATCGACTACGTCAAGAGCATCACCGACAAGCCGCTCGTCGTCGTCAACACGCACGCCCACCGTGATCACATCGCCGGCAACCCGCAGTTCGGCGAGGCCCACCTGTCGGCGCCCGCGATCGAGGAAGTGACGGCCGCCGCGGCCCGCGACAAGACGCCCATCACGTACACGATGAAGCCCCTGAAGGACGGCGACCTCATCGATCTCGGCGACCGGAAGATCGAGGTCATCGCCATCCCGGCGCACAGCCCGGGCAGCATCGCGCTGCTCGACCACAAGACCGGGTACCTGTTCACGGGCGACGAGATCGATCCGGGCCAGGTCGTGGGGATGAACCCCGAGAAGATCCAGAAGCACCACGCCAACATGAAGATGCTGTACGAGAAGCACTACGGCAAGGTGTCGATGATCGTGCCCGCGCACAACGGGGCCCCGGTGACGAAGCGCTACATCAAGTACTTCATGGATCTCGACGCGAAGATCATCGCCGGCACCGCGCCAGAGGTGCCGATCGCCGACGGCCCGAACTACGACCGCTGGAACACCACGATGACGCGCTACCGCGAGCACTTCGCGTCGGTCGTGTACACGAAGCCCCAGTCGAAGTAGGGCGCAGGATGTCGCGGCGCTCGCAGCCGGCTCAGGGCCGCACGAGCGCCGCGATCGTCGCCCAGTCGGCTTCGCGCCACATCTGGGCGTGCTGCACGCAGCCCTGCGGCGGCCAGTCCCACCGGTCGATCGGGCGCGAGACCAGGCGGTCGCCCGAGACGGTCACGCAGCGGCCGAAGTCGCTCACGAACAGGATCTGCGGCGTGGTGCGGGGCAGGGTGAGGTCGAAGTAGTCCCAGTTGGTGCGCACGATCTGGCGGCAGCCGGGCCGGCTCGACTCGGCAACGACGTTGCCGGTCATCGTGTAGCGTCCGTTCGATCGCTCGGCATCGGTCAGTTCGACGAAACACGCAGGCGCGTTCGCCTCGTCGGGCGACAGCGCGGCGAGCGTGCGGACGGCCTCGTCGTGTGCCTCGATGGGGCTCCAGTACCAGAGGCCCCTGGCGTCCTTTCGCGGGTTGGCGTTGGCCGTCGCGTCGGCCCGCATGACCGTGATCTCGTTTTCGAGCGAGCGCAGGCGGGCGGCGTAGTTCGATGGCCGCGACGTGCGCAGTTCGCCGTTCTGCTTCTCGAACGTGTCGCGCTTCTGTTGCTCCCATTCGGGCGCCATCACGTCGTCGAGTTTCTTCTTGTACCCGGCGAGGCGGTCTTCGGCGCTCCTGCGGTCTTTCTCGAGCGCGCTCATCGACGCCTCGAGCACGCGTCCAAGCGGCACGGCCACCCACGGGTCGCGCCCGGCGCGCGTGACGATGGCGGCTTTCTGCTCGTAGACGGGAATGCCCTGCCACGTGGCCGTGACGCGCGGGCGCACGTAGAAGGGTTCGGGTGGGCGATCGCCAGGCCGCGCCTCGGTGACCACCTGTGTCGTGCCCAGGCCTTCGGGCAGGCGATTGAACTCGAAGTAGGCGCCCTCGGTTTCGCCGGCGAGGCTGAGTTGCCACTTGCCGTTCGTCTCGACGTCTTCGTGACGGAAGGGGTAGTAGCCCGCGGTGAACGTGAGCGGGTACTTGCCGAGCGGCGTCGTCTCGGGCAGGACGAAGGGATCGAAGTAGTCGAGCGTGCGCGAGTCCTTCACCCAGAAGCCCTCGCCGTTCGACCCGTTGGGCGTCGCCTTGAGGATGCTCGCGAGCGCCTCGAGCGTCGCCGTCATCGCCGCTCGCTCGGCGGCGGTCTGCGCCGGAATCAGCCTGAACGTGCCGCGGCCCGGTTGCACCGAGATCGACCAGAAGACCTTCCGCTTCCACGCGTGCCTGACCCGCGGATTCGGCGACGTGACCAGGCCCTCGGTGTCGCCGGGCTCGAAGGTGGGTGGCCCCGTGCGGCGCTGCGCCGACACGGTGGCGGCAAGGATCGCAGCGACGATCGACAGGGCGAGGGCAGCGCGGCGCATGCGTGAGAGGCTAGTGGGCCGCGGCGCAGGCGTCAACGACGGTGGGGTGCCATCGCGGCGTTGACCAAACGCAACCAGAATTGCGTTTGGTGCGACCAAATGCAATACTGCTGGCGTGATTGTACGGGCTTCCTGGCAGCGCCGCCTCGACGACGCGTGGCGACGCCGCTCTGTCGTCTGGCTGATGGGCGTGCGCAGGGCCGGCAAGACGATGCTCGGGCGATCGCTGCCAGGCGCCGACTATTTCGACTGCGAACTGCCGAGCGTGCGTCGCCTGCTCGGCGACCCCGAGGCCTTTCTCGACACGCACCGTGGGCAGACCCTGGTGCTCGACGAGGTCCACCGCCTGGCCGACCCCGCCGGCCTGCTGAAGATCGCCGCGGATCACTACCCAGACACCCGCGTCCTTGCGACCGGTTCGTCGACCCTGGGCGCATCGGCCCGATTCCGCGACACCCTTGCGGGGCGCAAGGCCGAAGTGTGGCTCACGCCGATGACCCTGGCCGACCTCGACGACTTCGGGGTCACGAACCTGCGTCATCGGCTCCTGCGTGGCGGCCTCCCGCCGTTCTTCCTGGCCGGCGACACGCCGCAGGGCGCCTTCCAGGAGTGGGTCGACGCCTACTGGGCCAAGGACATCCTCGACCTCTTCAGGCTCGAGCGTCGCCACGCGTTCTCCCGGTTGCTCGAGCTGATCATGGCGCAGAGTGGCGGCGTCTTCGAGGCGACGGCGTTCGCGCGGCCGTGCGAGGTGAGCCGCACCACGATTGCCAACTACGTGGCGGTGCTCGACGCGACCTTCGTGGTGCACCTGGTGCGGCCGTACGTGGGCGGCAGCGCCGCCGAAATCGTCGCGGCCCCGCGTGCCTACGCGTTCGACACGGGCTTCGTCTGCTTCTTCCGCGGCTGGCACGACCTGCGCCACGACGACCTGGGCTACCTCTGGGAGCACCTGGTGCTCAACGAACTCCACGCCCACGTCGGTCGGGAGCCTGTGCACTACTGGCGCACCAAGCACGGCGCCGAGGTCGATTTCATCGTTGCGCGACGTGGAGATCCCCCGGTCGCGATCGAGTGCAAGTGGTCAGCCGACGAGTTCGACGCGGCAGGGATGCTGGCGTTTCGCGCGAAGTACCCGCAGGGGCCGAACTACGTCGTGGCCAGCGACGCGACGCGGTCATACACACGAACGCACCGGGGGCTGCGCGTCAGCTTCGTCCCGCTCGCGCGGCTCGGTCCCCTGGTCAGCGGTGTTCAAGAGGCGTGGTGACCGGCACTCGACGGCCGTCCGCCGCGACATAGGAGAGCGCGCCGCCCTCAACGGTGCCCTCGCCGCGATCATCCGCCCCAGAGGTCAGAAGTCCGCGGGACGTGACTCCTGCCTCAATCCCTCTCCTCCCCCTTCGCCCGCAGCCCCCGCAAGCCCGTGCGCCGGCGCAACGCGCTCACGAGGTTGCCGCGGCGACCGTAACGCAGGGCGGCAAGTGGGGCGTGCGGATGGGCGCCGACGGCCAGGGCCAGCGCGCTCGCGGGACGGAACACCAGGGCGCGCAGGGTCTCGCTGAGCGCGAGCCCGAAGCGGTAGCGATTGGCCTCGCGCTCGCCGGCCAGGGCCGCCAGCGCGAGCGCCTCGTCGCGGAAGCCGGGCACGTCGCGCATCTGCGCGGCATAGCAGTCGTGCTCGCGACTCCCGTCGAGATAGCTCCCGTCGCGCGCGCTGGCGGGCACGGCCAGCACGGTCGGCGTCGGCAGCATCCGCAGGCGGGCGCCGGTGCGCCACGCGCGGAACAGCCAGTCCTGCGATGACGTGACGAAGGTCTCGCGCGCCGGACGCCACCGCCCCACGCGCGCGGCGAACTCGCGCCGCATCACCCATGCCGACGCAAACACGAACACGCGCGGATCGTAGTCGTCGCCAGCGGTCACGCCGCTCAGGCGGAATCGCCACGCCCGCCTCGCCAGGTCGTCGGCCGTGGTGGGCAGCGCGACGAGCAGCGGCGACCAGACGAGGTCGGCGGCCTCGCGCCCGAGGTGCGCGATGGCACGCTCGAGGTGATCGGCAAAGTAGAGATCGTCGTGGTTGAGGAACGCGAGATACTCGCCCCTGGCCCGAGCGACGCCTTCGTTGTTGGGGCCCGACTGCTCGCCGGCGTTGACGGCGAGGTTCACGAACGACACGCGCGGATCGCCGAACGCGGCCACGACGCCGGCCGTGTCGTCGGTGCAGCGATCGCCGACGACGATCAGCTCCCAGTCGGCGAGCGTCGATCGCCGCACGCTCTCGATGGCGTGCGCGAGGATGCGGCTGCGGTTGTAGGTGGCGATGACGACCGACACGAGGGGAGCCGACGAAGGCATGGGCGCGTCCACGGGCCAAGGATACAATCTCGCCCGTGCGACACGTGGCGGTGCTGGGCGCCGGCATCATGGGCGCCTCGACGGCGCTGTTTCTCGCGCGACGCGGCGCGCGCGTCACGCTGTTCGATCGCGCGGCCACGGTGCTGGCCGGCGCGAGCCGCTCGAACGAGGGCAAGATCCACCTCGGCTACCTCTACGCCGCCGACCCGTCGCTCGACACGGCCCGCCGGCTCCTGCCCGGCGGCCTCGCCTTCAAGGCGCTGACCGAGGAACTCGTCGGCTGCGCCATCGATCCTGCCGTCTCGCGCGACGACGACCTCTACGTGCTGCACCGCGCGTCGGTCGTCGGTGTCGATGACGCCACGCGCTACTACGAGGCAGTGTCGGCGCTCGTCGATCAGCACGCCGAACGCGCCGAATACCTGTCGCCCATCCGCGAGGCGCGGCCGCGTCGGCTGTCACAACGCGACCTCGATGCCGGGTTCGACTCGTCGACCATCGTCGCCGGGTTCCGCGTGCCTGAACGCTCGGTGGCGACCGAGTGGGTGGCCGATCGCTTCGCCGCGGCGATCGATGCGGAGCCACGCATCGATTGCCGCCTGCGCACCACGGTCACCGGCGTGCGCGGCGCCGCGGAACGCCTCGTACACCCGCTGCAGGTCGAGACCGACGAGGGCGTCGACGGGCCCTTCGATGCCGTTGTCAACGCGCTCTGGGACGGCCGCCTCGTCCTCGACGCGTCGCTCGGCCTGCCGCTGCCGAAGACCTGGTCGCATCGCTTCCGCCTGTCGGCGTTCGTCCGCACGACGCGCGATGTCGAGGTGCCGAGCGCGGTCGTCGCCACGGGGCCGTTCGGCGACGTGAAGAACTACACGGGGCGCGACCTCTACCTCTCGTGGTACCCGACGGGTCTCGTGGCCGAAGGGAATGCCATCGCCGCCCCGGTGCCGCGGGCGCTTGGCGAGGATGAGCGCGCGCGCCTGCTGGGCGAGATCGTCGCGCGCCTCGGGGCGGTGGTGACCTCGGTGCGCGACGTATTGCCGTACGTTGCGTCGGCGCGCCTCGCCGGCGGGTGGGTCTACGCCGCCGGCCGCGGGCCGCTCGACGATCGTGCCTCGACGCTGCACCGGCGCGACCGCGTCGGCATCGAGCGCACGGGCGACTACGTGTCGGTCGACACGGGAAAGTATTCGATCGCGCCGTGGCTGGCGCGCCAGGTGGCGGATCTGCTGGCGTGACCGGACGCGGACGGCGATCGTCGGCGACGCGCTGGTGATGCCGAGCGCTCTTGTCTGAGCGCCTGCCCACGCGGCGGCATGCAGTTACGTCGTGTCAAGTCGCCATATATGACGAGTAGAATCGCAATGATGCTACAATTCGTCTGTAGTGGCGAACTATGAAGATCACCGGACAGCAATCGGATGACGCCATCCTGCGCGAGCTGGGGAGCCGCCTGGCGGCGGCCCGCCTGAGCCGCAACCAGACGCAGGCGGCGCTCGCCGACGAGGCGGGCGTGTCGAAGCGGACGGTCGAGCGCCTCGAGTCGGGCGAGGTCGCGGCACGCCTCTCGGGCTTCGTGCGCGTGTGCCGCGCCCTCGGCATCGCCGACCGGCTCGACGCGCTCGTCGCGGCGCCGGCCGTGAGCCCGGTCGAACTGCTGAAGTTGACCAGCCAGCGCCGGCAACGCGCGTCACGGCCGCGGACGCGGGCGCGGTCGCCGAAGCACAGGTGGACCTGGGGAGGTGAGTCGTGATCGCCGAGGTCCGTCTCTGGGGCCGAACCATCGGTGCCGTCTCGCAGGACGATGCCCGCAGTCACGCGAGGTTCCAGTACACCCCCGAGTTCGCGCGCAGCGGGATCGAGGTGTCGCCGATCGCGATGCCGCTCGACCCGCGCGTCTACGAATTCCCCGCGCTCCCGCGCCAGGCGTTCCACGGCCTGCCGGGCCTCCTGGCCGACTCCCTTCCAGACCGCTTCGGCAACGCGCTCATCGACGCGTGGCTCGCCACGCAGGGCCGCAGCCCCGCGAGTTTCACGGCGATCGAGCGGCTCTGCTACACCGGCACCCGCGGGATGGGCGCGCTCGAGTACGCCCCCGTGCTCGGGCCAAAGCCGCGGCACGCGACGAAGGTCGACGTCGACGCGCTCGTCGCGCTCGCGTCCGACGTCCTGACCCACCGGCGACGCCTCGCGGCGCACTTCACGGGCGAGTCGCGCAGCCGGGCGCTCCGCGAACTCCTCGAGGTGGGCACGTCGGCGGGCGGCGCCAGGGCCAAGGCCGTCGTGGCGTGGAACCGGCAGACCAACGAGGTGCGGTCGGGGCAGGTGCCGGCGGGGCCGGGGTTCACGTACTGGCTGCTCAAGTTCGACGGCGTCACCGGCAACCGTGACAGGGAACTCGAGGACCCCCGCGGCTACGGGGCCATCGAGTACGCCTATGCCCTGATGGCGAAGAAGGCCGGCATCGCGATGACCGAGTGCCGCCTGCTCGAGGAGCACGGCCGCCGCCACTTCATGACGCGGCGGTTCGACCGGCACGACAACGGCGGCAAGCTCCACATGCAGTCGCTGGCGGCCCTGGGGCACTTCGACTACAACGAGGCCGGCGCCTACGCCTACGAGCAGGCGTTCCTGGTCATCCGGCAACTCGGGCTGCCGATGGCAGCCATCGAGGAGCAGTTCCGCCGGATGGTCTTCAACGTCGTCGCGCGCAACCAGGACGACCACGTCAAGAACATCGCGTTCCTGATGAACAAGGCGGGCGCGTGGCGCCTCGCGCCGGCCTTCGACGTGACCTACAGCTACAACCCGTCTGGGGCGTGGACGGGCACGCACCAGATGACGATCAACGGCAAGCGCGACGGCATCCTCCGCGCCGACCTGCGCACGGCGGGTCGGAGCGCGGGCCTGAAGCAGGGGCGCGCCGATGCCCTACTCGACGAGGTCACCGCGGCCGTCTCGCGTTGGCCGGACTGTGCCGCGAAAGCCGGCGTGCCGGGTGACGTGGTCGAGCGGATTCGTTCGACGCACCGCCTGGCGCTGTGACGCTGTCGTGCGCCGGGGCCGCACGCGCCACCGCCGCGTCATGTCTGTGCCAAGATGGGCGACGTGCCTGAGTCGGTGGAGCTGTTCCGGTTGCTCGAGGACTGGCAGGCGGGCGACGCGACCGCGTACGACCGCCTGATCCCCCTCGTGTACGACGAATTGCGCCGGCTGGCGCGCAGCCAGCTGCGGCGCGAACGGGCGGGCCACTCGGTGCAGGCCACGCAGCTCGTGCACGAGGCCTACCTGCGGCTGGCCGACGCCGACGTCGAGTGGCGCAATCGCACACACTTCCTGAGCGTGGCCGCGCGGGTCATGCGACGGATCCTCGTCGAACACGCGCGGGGGCGCAGTGCGCAGAAGCGGGGCGGTGCCGACGTGCGCGTGACGCTCAGCCCCGACCTGGCTGCCACCCACAGCGATCCCGTCGATTTGCTCGCGCTCAACACGGCCCTCGAGCGCCTCGCGGGCATCGACACGCGCCAGGCCGAGGTCGTCGAGCTATGCCACTTCGGGGGCCTCACGCACCCCGAGATCGGCCGGATGCTGGGGGTTTCAGAGGCCACGGTCGAACGCGACCTGCGCCACGCGCGCGCCTGGCTCCGCCGCGAAATGCTCAGCGCCGCCCCTGGAGCCTGAGCCCGAGCCGCGGCGCGATCGGCGCCGGTTCGTGCAAGGACCATTTGACGATGTGTCGCATTTTGGTCCGGACCAAAATGCGATGCGTAGCAAAATGGTCCCATCGACCTACCCCGAGCAAGACGTGCCGTGTCGCCGGCCCGCAGGGCCGCGTGCCGCACCTGACGTATGATCCCGCCCGGGGAGAGGGGGCGCAATCGACGGGCGTTGGAGGCGGGTTCGGGAAGTCTTCGACGGGGCCGTCGAACGCACGGGGCCCGATCGCGATGCGTGGCTGGCCGACGCGTGCGGCAGTGATGCCGCCCTGCGCGCCGAGGTCGAGTCGCTCCTCGTGCACGACGCGACGGCCCACGAGGCCCTCTCGCACGTCGTCCGCGAGGCCGCCCGCGAGGCCACCGACCAGGAACCGCGCCTGCCGTCTGGTCTCGAAGCCGGCCAGCGCCTGCTGCACTATCGCCTGACCGAGAAGATCGGCGAAGGCGGCATGGGCGTGGTCTGGCGCGCCGCCGACGACACCCTCCGCCGCGATGTCGCCATCAAGGTCCTGCCCGCGGCCTTCGCCAGCCACGCGCCGCGCCTCGCCCGCTTCGAGCGCGAAGCCCGCACGCTGGCCTCGCTCAACCACCCCAACGTCGCCGCCGTCTACAGCCTGCACGAGACCGACGGCGTGCGCTTCCTGGCCATGGAGTACGTCTCGGGCGACGACCTGGCCGTGCGCCTGGCCGGCGGGCCCCTGCCGCTGCCCGCCGTGGTGAAGATCGGCCGGCAGATCGTCGAGGCGCTGGCCGAGGCGCACCAGACGGGCATCGTCCATCGCGACCTCAAGGCTGCCAACGTCAAGATCACGCCCGAGGGGCGCGTCAAGGTGCTCGATTTCGGCCTGGCCAAGGCCGTGGTCGCCGATCGGCCAGACGATGTGACGGGCGGGATCGAGGTGACGCAGACCGGCATCATCCTCGGCACCCCGGCCTACATGCCGCCCGAACAGGCGCGCGGTCTCGCCGTCGACACGCGGGCCGACGTCTGGGCCTTTGGCGTCCTGCTCTACGAGATGCTCACGGGGAAGCGGCCGTTTGCCGGCGCGACGCTGACCGACGTGATCGTGTCGGTGATCCGCACCGAGCCCGACTGGACCGCCCTGCCACCCGGCACGCCGCCGGCCCTCGAACACCTGATCAGGCGGTGCCTGGTCAAGGACGTCCGTGAACGCCTGCAGGACATCCGCGAGGCCCGTATCGTGCTCGAGCAACTGGCCGGCGGCTCGACGACCGACGCCGCGTGGGCCGCGACCACGATGCCGCAGCCGGATGGTGCCGCGCGCCGGCGTGTCCCGGCCTGGCTGGGCCTCGTCGCGCTCGTCGGCGCGCTTGGCGTGGCCGGCGCGCTGTGGTTCCCCCGTGCCGAGACGCCGGCCACGACCGCGATCGCTGGCGCGCCGTCGATCGCCGTCATCCCGTTCGTCGATCTCAGCCCCGCGCGGAACGAGGACTACTTTGCCGATGGCCTCACCGAGGAGCTGCTCAACGCGCTCGTGAGGAACCCGCGGCTGCGCGTCGCCGGGCGGACGTCGAGCTTCCGCTTCAAGCGCACCGATGACGACCCCCGCACGATCGGCCGCCTGCTCTCGGTGTCGACCGTGCTCGAGGGCACCGTGCGCCACGAGGGCACGCGTGTCAGGGTCTCGGCGCGCCTGGTCAGCACATCCGACGGCTTCCAGATCTGGGCCTCGAAGTACGACCGCGAACTCACCGACATCATCGCCCTGCAGGAGGAGATCGCCGGGGCCGTCGCCGGCGCGCTCGACGTGGCGCTGCTCGGCGACGCGCAGGACGACGTGCCGCAGCGGGGCACGAACCCCGCGGCCTACACGGCGTACCTGCAGGGCAACTACCTGCTGCAACTCAACACCCGCGAGAGCGTTCAGCAATCGCTTCGGCACCTCGAACAGGCGGTCGCGCTGGATCCGGGCAGCGCCGCCGCCTGGGCGGGATTGTCGCGCGCGCACACCCTCTCGGCGACCGAAGGCTACGTGGCACCGGTGCTCGCGCACGAGCCGGCGCGGCGCGCCGCAGAGCGCGCCCTCGCCATCGATCCCACCCTGGCCGACGCGCACGTGGCGCTCTCGACCATCCGGCGCGTCTTCGACTGGGATTGGGCCGGCAGCGATCTCGCCGCGCGCCGTGCGCTGGCCCTGGCGCCCAACTCGGGCGACGCCATCCTCAACGCGGCACGCATCGCGAGCAGCCTCGGGCGGCTCGACGAAGCCCTCGACCTGACGCGGCGCGCGGCCGCCGTCGATCCGCTCAATGTCGCGCTGTTCTACCGCCAGGGACGCTACGCGTACTTCCTGGGCAAGCTCGACGAGGCCACGGCCGCGTTCAACCGGGCGCTCGAGTTGAATCCCGGCTACCGCGGCGTCCACGCTTCGCTCGCGCTGGTGGCGCTCGCGCGCTCGCAGCCGCAGGCCGCGCTCGCGGCGCTCGAAGCCGAACCGGTGCGGTACTGGAAGCTCCAGAGTCTCGCGATGGTCAGG